>JAFTEI010000290.1 GCA_017453965.1 Lachnospiraceae bacterium | reverse complement strand
TAAAGAAGCGTCGTCAGCGGCCGATATTTTTTCAAAATCGGTGACTTCCGGCATGGGAATGTTATTTTGCTGCTCGGTCTTTATCTTGGCGGCCTCTTTAAATTCCGTCTTTTGCGTATTCATCATCTGGAAACTGTCCATATATTTTCCCTCCTAAAAAAATTAAATTGAGCCACGGATTGCTGCGCTGCTATGCAGCTCTACTATGATTATTGCCTTTTGACCCTGGCTTTACATATTATTGCACAACATGAGCCACAAAAGAGCCGACCTTTTCTGCCTTGAATTCCGTAAGCTCACTTAAAAGCATCTCCTGCTCCGGGCCGGACAGGGTAATACCCACCTCCGAGCCGGGTGAATAGAGCTTTCCCGCCTCTGTAACAGCGTGGTAAATAAGGGCTTCGGTCGTGCCGACCCTTTCCACATTGGTGACGATCAGCCTGTCCACAAAGAGCACCCCTGTACGGCGGCTGCAAAGTATCGCGCCGGTCAGCTCACTCTCCTTATTATAGGCAAGGAAGCTGGTGTTTTCATCGTAATAGCTCCGTACATTGACCATGACGGATCTCTCGTCCGCAAATTTTATGAACTCCCTCCAACCCCGGGCTTCAATGGATTTAAACGGGATACAGGTGATATTGGAATTGTCCTTGCCCGCATCGATTTCTGAAAGCATGAAACCGTACACCGGAAGAAAGTCTTCAGTCCTCTTAAAATCCAGTGCCTCAAAAAACGGCGAGAGCTCCTCCTCACCTACCTCTGCCTCTACATGAGTGATGAGCACGGCCTTTGCTCCCACCTCCACGGAAATATCCATAAGCGCGTTTACCAGAGCCCGTCCTACGCCCTTCATCCGACAGCTCTCGTCCACATATATATGTCTTATAGCCAGGGTATAGCCGGTCTGTGGATTCTTCTCCGACTCCGCCGCCAGGACACCGCAGGCCGTATTCGTTTTTGTATCATACGCCCCCAGCAGTATATCGCAGATTGCCAGCGCCATGGTGTCCACCGCGGGTAAAAACAAATCTCTGTTTTCTTCGTTGATCCTGGTTACTTTTATCATTTCGTCACCTCTCTGTAACTCTTTCTCGTCTGTCATTCCGTCACCTCTCTGTAAAAATCAACTAAAAAATCTTTATTATTATATTCTAAAATATATTTACAGTAAACGACAAGTTACAATTCAGTGGTCAGCCAGCCCACTGAATTGTAACGTCTTGCGCGAGTTGAAAGAATATAACGAGCAGTTAATGACGGGTAAGGATCACGGAATCGGCGTATTGAAGCTGGGTTTTGATGAAGGGCCCGGAGATCAGTTCCCGGGAAGAAATGGTCTTTGTATTTATGACATAGTAATATCTTACACCGCTGAGAAACCGCAGTGAGAAGCGATGCTGCATTATCCTGTACATCTCCTCGAGATTGGCGAAGGACGACAGCTCGACGATGATCTCCTCCGGGGTAAATTCATAGTAGAAATTCTGGAGGTCCCTTAAGAAAAAGCGCGCTCCGTCGCAGCAGGGACACCCGCTCTTGAGGTCGCGCACAGTAAAGCCCTCCCGGATTTTGGCTGCGCCGTGCTCATTTAAGAGCACGGCAGCCTTTTTTCCGTAGATAAGCAAATTATTGTTGATATAAGTGGTCTTTCCGGCTCCCTTGAAACCGGCCACTATATGGAGAGTGGTTTTAGATCCCATACTCTTCAGGACGGTATTTCGTCTCGTCTACCTCGTCCTTCATCTCTTCGATAAACTCCTCCTCGTCCTCAGGAATTTCCTCTACCTGTGACTCGAGAATATCCAGCCAGCGCAGATCCCTCTCATCGATCGTGAGCTCCTTTTTATCGAGGCCCCGCCTTATTATCTCGAGGGTCTTCCTCGCCGTGTTCAGGGTCCTGCTGAAGGGATCAGAGGTCTTTACTATCTCACGGCTTATCTCGAATACATTCTCGGGAGTCAGCACGTAGGCCTGGGGATCCAGGTAGCAGTCTGACTCCACGAGGAGGTCGCGCATGAGCTTCGCGTGGCCCTTCTTCGCGGCTATATTCATAAGGCGGCAGTCGTAGGTAAGCTGCTCGGTGGAGACTACGGGCGCGAAGCCGCTTAAGAGCTTGACCTGCTGGACTGACTCGTTGCTCCAAAGATCCGGTACAGCCAGGGCGATATTTCCTCTCGGGCTGAAATGGGCGCAGGCCGCGCTCTTGCCCTCAAGGGTTATAGGGGTGCCGGTGATGGCCTTGAGATATACGTTTTCGTATGCACAGTCCTTGCTGGGTCCTATGGCTCCGTTTTCTATAGCCACAAGCGCCCTGGGCGTCACCATCGCCCTCATGACCGCCGCGTAGACCTTCGGGATAAAGCCCTGCTCTGCAAGCACCATCGAGGTATTGGCAAAGCCGCAAGCCGAATCTCCGGCGGGTATGGAGCCGTTCTCCTTCGCTATCTGAGTTATATTTGTCCATAACCACTTCATATCCCTGGATGCTAGGCACCCCAGCGCGAATATGGATGTCCTCAGGTCGGCGTTCATTATCGCCTCGTCGTTTATCTCCTTACCGCCGGTGGACTCCACCGAAAGGAAGTCCGCCCCGTCCTTGGCCGAGCCCTCAAAGGTCTTTACCATGGCCTCCCAGTATTTTCCGCTCCGCATTATCGGCGGCCGGCTCATCTCCCTTAAATCGTTGGGCGTCATCCTGATCGCGCTCTTTAAGCCGTATTTATCCTCATAGTTATGCATCGCATCCCGGAGAATCTTGTGTATCTCAATGCCCCACTCGGGGTGCTCGGTCATCTCCGGCAGGGTCTCGAACTCGATGACCAGTCCGGGAGCGTGGAGCTCATAGGCCTTCTTTAATACTCCCTCGATGATCTCGGAATAGATCCGCCTTACCTCGGGCATCGTGTCCTTCGTGATGTTCATCGGAGGCAGGGTAAAATTCACCTCCGGGTACATCTCTCCGCCTCCGATGACGAGTCCGTTACGGGTCTCCACCGGTTTCGGACAAATACCGTACAAAAAATCATCTGTTGACTCATAAGCTAGTTTTGTAAATTCCATGGCTGCCTCCTTTTTTGGTTTGGTTTACATAATTGTATTTATTCATCCTTTGGGATGTGGTTTACATAATTTTTATTATCAAAATTTAGTTTACATAATTTCCCTGTCTGACCTTTAGGATTCGGATTTTGGTTTACATAATATCAGAATTTTGCGTAAAATATTACTGCGCAATCAGCACATGTGTGTAGATTAGCGGCGTATGATCGCGCAGCAATAAGATATGTTTACATAATTCTATTTAAGCGTACTTCTTAGTCAAAAACTCCTTCGCGTTCTCCGCTGCGTCGGCCGCATTGGAGGTATATACATCGGCGCCTATCTGGTCGGCAAACGCCTGATTTACAGGTGCTCCGCCTATCATGATCCTGTATTTATCCCGTACTCCAGCTTTTTCAAACTCCTTGATAACATCCTCGATGGCCGGCATAGTTGTCGTAAGAAGCGCCGAAAGACAAACTATATCCGCATTGACCTCCTCTGCCTTCTCCACGAACTGTGCGTCCGCAACATCTACTCCCAGGTCGTAGACCGTAGCTCCGATACCCTTCATCATCATAGCTACAAGGTTCTTTCCTATATCGTGCAGGTCTCCCTTGACCGTTCCTATAACCACGGTTCCTACGGGCTTAACTCCGGTCTCCGTCATGAGCGGCTCTATGATTGAAAGCCCCTTGCTCATGGCCCTGGCCGCCACCAGCATTTCAGGAACGTAGATCTGGTTTAACTTAAACTTCTCTCCGACTACTCCCATAGCTGCGATGAGTCCGTCGTTAAGTATCACATCCACCGGGGTTCCCTTTTCCAGCTCCTGATTAACGAGCTCCTTTACTATCTTCGCCTTACCCTTTTGAACCGCCTCGGAAAGTTCTTCTAATGCCATCTTTTTTCCTCCTATACTGTACAGTAATTTTTTACAGACCCTTAAGCTCCCGTCTGCTTCTACAATTAATTGTTGATAATAATATAAGACAATGGCAGAAATTAATATAACAATCATTATCAATTTTTATAAATATCTTTTGAAGATTCAAGGAAAATTTCCTCGCAAAAGACCTTAAACTTATCCAAAACGGGGTAAAACAAATATTTTTATATTTTTTATAATAATTTTTGTAAGCCTTCAGAACCCTCTGCTCACCGGATACATATCGAAAGACGGCTATGATCACCATATATGGTATGGCTCATCTTTAAACGCCTTCCATAGAAGCTCACGCGCTGTCTTTGAAGGATTGGAAACACGATTAAAGGTCAAAGAAAGTACGGTCCGTGATACCTCCATTGAAAAAAAGACGGATTATGTAGTAAAATCTTAAGCAATTCAAACTTTAACCGAATACATTCCATACGGCTTTCGGAGGAGATAATATTATGTCAGAAGCGGATTCCATGTTGCTTAAAACCGAAAAAAACAACTTCCAGATACAGACACAGCCGGCTGA
Organism: Lachnospiraceae bacterium; assembly: GCA_017453965.1. Lineage (GTDB taxonomy): Bacteria > Bacillota > Clostridia > Lachnospirales > Lachnospiraceae > NK4A144. Next base: position 7,731 of record JAFTEI010000290.1, on the reverse strand, counting down.
GATCCATGAAAGCATTTTACAGCAAAATGGTTTCCGGCCCATCAACGCATTTGATCGTGCTCCGTCCGCAGCACCGGCTCAAATGCAGCAGGACGAACAAAGTGATATTGAGACAATATCTGTTTTGGATAATGACTATGCCCAGGAGCTCCTGCAGGAAGTACGTCAGTTGGCGGATGACCGCGGTAAAGCGTCCGACTTCTTTCAGCCTGTGGTGGATCGTGCGCAGCTTCTTATCAGAGGAAACATCTCTGAGGAAAAAAATGCTTCCATGCTGGCCGAGCTGCTATTTTCAGCAAAGCATTATCTGATCAACAGAGGCTCCACATTTTTCCCAAGTCAGAGGAATCGAAGAAGGGCTTCCTGTCAGCGTCTGCTGGATAAGGCAAAGGTGTTTTACAATGATGCTCCGCATATCTATTCACTGTATCTGGAGCACACCTTATGCATGGCTAAAAATGAAGATCCTGACTCCAGGGAAGTAAAAGACATATCACAGGAATATGGCTTTATTATCAGCGAAGACAGCATAAACGCCAGAATGGCGGAGGAAAAGCTTTCCACACTGCCCGAAGAGGAAAAGCCCAAGGAAGTAAAGCGGATCCTTGAGCTCTTAGAGGGCGTCCACTCCATTATGAACGATCCCATGCCTGTGCATCCGGGAAAAGAGGCCTCAAAGGAGGAAACAGACCGCTTCAATGAAGATATCTTTAACAGCACCCTGGCCGTTACACGGGTATATGATCTCCTGATTGAAAACTGCGATTCTTACCTATCCTTAAAAGACAATGAACCATTGATAGGATCACAGGTTCGAAGCCTGAAAAATAGTATGCAGCATACCAGAAAGGTTTTCTCCAACTGTGTATCGACATTTCTCGCCGGTCATTTACCCGATGGCAGTACCACATGGGCTGAAGCCATAGCCGCGAAACAGGCTGCCCTCTATGATATAAGCCGCGATAATACGGATATTTTAGGTGATGGAACATCTGTAGTTTATAAAATAAATAATGGAGATGATTTTAAATTCTTTAAAAAGGATGAAAAAACCGCAACTGATCCGATCGAAGCCTGGCAGCACGTATTGGATAATGTTACCAGCATGAAAGGCTACAAGGCAGAATATGCCAAGCAGCTCAAGGTGTTTTTTGAGGGTATGGATGAAGCCCTTAGTGATTACGCTGAAGCTAAGAAAAAAGGCAACAGGAAGCGTATGAGAAACCTGGAGGGTATTTTGTATCAGCGATTTGTGATCGGCGGATTTGGCCGTGGTTCGAAGGACTATCTGCGCAACTACCGCCTCAACAGAAGAGCCGTGGCCGAAGAGCCGCTTATCAGAAAGTTTACTGAAGTTGACATTGAAACCCCCTTTGGCGAGTTTTTGAATAACGTTATCGGTGATTTCCTTAAGACCTTCAACACATATTATTATGGTGCAGCTGCCGGCATTAACCCCGGTGTAGTAATGGCGGATCGTAATGTAGCCACGTCGCGCATGGCTTCGCTTATGGGAATCGGCCATCTGGTGATCCGTTCGGAAACAGCAGACGTGATGCAAAACAAGAAGCTGGTGTCCGGCGTTCTTATGGACGAAGCCAAAGGACAAGAAGCCCGCGATATTTACACGCAAAAGGATGAGGAAATACGGTATAAGGATCAGGCTGTTACAGATCTGATGACCATGCATGTTTTCGATCTTATATGCGGACAGATCGATAGAAACTACAGCAATTTCTTTGTGACTATGGAAGGGAAAACAATATCCGGTATTCAGATGATCGACAATGATATGTCCTTTGGTCTGACTACCTGCGAGGACTTTATCAAAACAAAATACTACAATCTTCCTATTGCTGATTTCGATGTCCTGATAGCTCTCCCCTCATCGATAAAGCTTAAGATCCACGAACTGGCTACGGCACCGGAGGAGTATTATAAGCTTGTATTCGGTGATCTGCTCAGCAAGAAAGAAATAACCTTTTTAATGAACCGCGTAAAATATACGGATGAAAAGATCAGAGAGAAACAAACTGCGCTAAAGACAAGCAAAAACGCGGACGACAATGCTCTGGAAGAAAAGCTGTCTGACCCTGAATTTGCAGCACTGTACTACCAGAAGATGCTCTGGAAAAAAGCGGCCGACGAGGCCAGGGAGAAGGACCCGGACTTCGATGAACTGGATCAGGAGGATCAGCATTCGCAGCTTCGCCAATACATCCTCAGCCACTCCTACTTAAGCACCGAGAACATCCTGTCCCCCGAGGAGATTGAGGAGCGGCTTAAGAAGAAGGAGTGATATTCCTTCGTATTCTTAAACATACTCACATGTGATAATGCTCTTATCCGCCCTCCCTTTTAAATCCGGTCATTATATATTTTATAAGATATTTTGTACCGGGACGCCGATGGCCTCCATACACTCCTCTTCGTCTATTTCAAAGAGCTCTGTGATATAGTCAGTGCTCAGGACCTCCTGGGGAGTGCCGTATCTGTCGATTTTGCCTCCCTTTATGCAAAGCAGCTTATCCGATACCCTTAAAGCCAGCTCCAGCTCGTGCAGGCTCATGACCACGGCCAGTCCGTCCCTCTTTATCCAGCGCTTCAAGATTGCTATGAGCTTAAGCTTATGCCTTATATCCAGAAATGAGGTGGGCTCGTCGAGCATGAGGACCTGGGGCTCCTGGCAAAGGGCCCGGGACAGCAATACCCGCTGCCTCTGACCGTCGCTTATCTCGTTAAAGAGCCTGTCCGCAAGCTCGTCCGTCTCCGTAAGGCGCATGGCCTCCTCCACCTTCTCATTGTCCTGCTTCGAAAGCAGACCGAGCCTGCCGGTATAGGGGTATCTCCCCACACTTACAACATCGCGCACCGTCATAAGCTCCGGGTCCGTCCTGCCTGTGAGCATTACCGAAAGGTGCCTCGCCTTGTCCGCCGGGCTAATGCTTTCCATGTCCTTACCCAGGAGAAAAACATTTCCCCCCAGCTTTTCTATATACCCGGCGAGGCTTTTTAAAAGCGTGCTCTTCCCCTCTCCGTTTGGTCCGATAAGGGTCAGTATCTCCCCCCTGCAGACCTCGAAGCTTATATCCGAGACCACGGTTTTATCCTTATAGCCTACATTCAGCCTTTCCGCTTTTATCAGAATCCTGTCGCCGTCCATTCCGTCCTACCTCTCCATGCTCCTAGTTAACATCAGATAAATCACAACCGGCGCCCCGAGGATGGAGGTCACAGTGCTTATAGCCAGCTCCGTTGGCGCAAAGAGCGTCCTGGCTATCATATCGCAAAAGAGGCAGAATACCGCCCCACCGAGAAAACCCGCGGGAATTATGACTATAGGCTTCGCCGTCTTAAAAAGACTTTTGATGAGATGCGGCACTGCTATTCCCACAAAGGAGATGGGGCCGGCAAAGGCTGTGACCAGGGCCGCCATAAGGCTTGACAGGAGTATCAGCTCCACCCGGAATACCTTGATATTTACTCCCAGGCTCTTTGCATAATCCTCCCCCAGCTGGTAAGCGCCCATGGGCTTTGAGAGCATGAAGGCAAGTACCATCGTAAGAAGCGAGACGGCGGCGATGATCCCCACATTGCCCCAGGCCGCTCCCGAAAAGCTGCCCATGGACCAGTTATGCAGATTTACAATATTGGAATCGTCCGCGAAGGTGACGACGAAATCCGTTATCGCCGAACAGATATAGCCCACCATTACGCCGCAGATTATGAGTATCGACATCCGCTTTACCCTGGCTGAGACGATGAGTATAAAGCCCATGGACATGAGCGCCCCGATAAAGGCCGAGACTATCATCATAACCGACGACATATTGATTCCCCGCCCGAGAAAGTAGATGAGGGTCAGCGCCACTATGAGCTTCGCCCCGGAGGAAATTCCGAGCACAAAGGGCCCGGCTATTGGATTGGAAAAGAAGGTCTGTAAAATAAAGCCCGCCACGCTCAATATCCCGCCTAAGAGCATGGCGGTAATGAGCCGGGGGAGCCTTATATCCCAGATTATATTATAGGCGGTAGCGTCTTTCATCCCTCCCGTCAGGATCGCTGCCACCTCTCCCACGGAAAGCTTTACACTTCCGGTATTTATATTTAATACGATAAGCAGCCCCAGAATCAGGATAAGAATTATATATCCGGTGATATAGCGCCTTACCCTGCCGGAGCGCGTGCGTTCAAAAGCCCGATCTTCCATAATCATCTCAATCTGTAATTGTTCAGACTCCGTGGGTTCTGAACAGTTACTTCAACCTGTGCATATACTGGAGCTCATCCCTGCCGACTGCCTCGCCGCTAAGGATCGCCTTAATGTCCTCGATGGTGCCCGTCACTCCAGTTATCTCCTGGTACATATCCTTTTCCGTGCACCATACTTCACCCGAGGCCACCGCCTTAAAGCTCGAAAAGAGCTCGCTCTTATCCTCGAGGTCCTTAAGCGACCTTAAGGGATTGTCTATGGCGCTGTTGTATATGAGTATGTCCGCGTCCCTTGCCCCGGCGTAGAATTCCTCCATCGTCATATTTACGGTAGACTGGGCCATATTTTCATCCCCGGTAAGGTCCTCAAAGACATACCTTCCGCCGGCCATCTCTATCATGCGCACAGCGTAGTCGTTGCTCTTCTTGACGCTGACCCGCCCGTTTTCGGTCACGTAAAAATAGGCTACGGTCTTATTATAAGCTGTTCCGTCAAGGGTGGACTCAAGCCTTGCCACGGCCTCGTCGAAAAACTTCCCGGCCTGCTCCTCCCTGTCCGTCAAAAGCCCATAGAGCTTTATCCACTCGAGCCGCCCCAGGGGGTCGCTTTCGTAGCTGGAATAGTCCACCATTACGGGAATCCCAAGGCTCTCCAGCTTCTCCTTCGTCTCCGGCTTATGATATATCATCGTGGACTCCACGCAGAGGTCACAGCCACGGCCTAAGACCGCCTCGAAATCGGGGGTGGAATATTTTCCCACATAGCTTATCTCCCCGCTCTCCACCTTTGAGCGAATGCTTTCCAGGTTCCAGTTTTCGGCCGTAGTGCTCGTCATCTTTACAGTATCGAGGCACTGCAGCTTGTCGAAAAAGTCCATCGGCGCGCTGGCCGCGAGATAGATGTTTTTAAAGGGCTTTTGCAGGATGAGGGCGTCTTCCCCAAAGCCCTCCGGCGCCTTGGCCCCCTCATTAAGTAGCAGATATTTGTCCTTCCCCGCTATAGTTATAAGCGAGGCCCCTTCCCCAACGGGCTCCACGTCGAAATACTTCGCGTATTTCATCGAGCTTGTAAGGCTGGATTCCGCGAGAGTCGGGTTGCTTTGAGTTGAGTTGCCTTGAGTTGGATTGCTTTGAGCTAGGTCATTTTGAGCCATGCCATCTCGAGTTATGTTAACCTTTTTCCCCTCCTCATCGGTTATCGAGGAGCTGTCGAGGCTTAAGGTATATTCTATCTCATGGGGCTGGCTCATGGCCGTAGTATCGGCAACAACCTTTATCGGCGTATCCAGGGCATCCACCGGAATGATGAATTCGGAATTGCCCTCCGTATTTACGGGCATGTATTTCTCGGGCTCATCACCGGAGTCAACTCCTTTATCGGCTATGTACATATAGTCGTAATAGGGGCTGCTCCACTTGAGGCGCACCTGCATTTGCCCCTGCTCGACCGTAAGCTCAGCGGGACTCTCCACACTCGCCTTGCCTGTTCCGCCCTCAAGTTTTAGGTTTACATAATATAAACCATCCTCAAGCCCCTGCTGTGAGGCTGCTTTTCCCTCGTCCCCGGCGTCATCGCCTGTTGCCTCTGTCCCTTCCGCGGCTCCGGCCAGGGCGCTGTCCCCTGAGGCTTTCCCCGCTGAAACAGGCGCGGCGACGCACCCTGCCGCTAGGACAAGACACGCCGCCGTTATAAAACTGCTTATTATGATCTTAAATTTTTTCATGCTCACTTTGTAGGGTTTGAAACAGTTACCTTGTGATCATACCACTTTCCCTTGGTTCCTACCAGCGCTACATCGAATTCCTCTCCTATTACGGGTACGGGAATATCAAAGCCGTTTACCTCCTCGCTGGTCCCGTCCTTATAGGTAACAGTGTCAGTCGTTGGCTCAAGGAGCTTAGCGCCACTCTTCTGCGCATCTGCAGCCTTGCCGACAAAGAGATTTACGATGTTCTTTGAAGGCAGGGAGATGTGTACCGTCATCTCTCCGTTCTTAACGGTAAGCTCACCCTTTCCCTCCTTGGCCTCGTTTACATGGAACATGCTGCCGTCTGTAGTAAAGTCCACGGTATAGGTTCCGTCCGCAAGGTCTGAAACGGAAGCTGCGGCCGCGGAATTGGAGGAGGCGGCTGAAGCGCTGTCTCCGATAACCGCTGCGGTATGCGCAACATACATATCCTCGATCTCCTTTATCCTTCCGAGACCCTCTATCTGACAGTCCACGCTGTCGAAATTCCCGGAAGCCGTAAACTGGCTTATCCAGGACTCCTCGTCCTCGGGATCGGCCATATCGTTATTCGCGTGGTCTCCGGCAACTACCATAAGGGGCCTTAAGATGACCTTCTTATAGCCGGCATCCTTTACCTTGCCGATGACTACTGAGCACTCAGTATCCTCGGGCTCGCCCTCTACGGTTCCTATAAATACGTTCTTGTAGCCGAGCTTCTCCATCTGGGTCTGCATCTGATCGTAGGTCACGTTGGCAGTATGAGAGGTGCCGTGTCCCATGAGCACGAAGGCTGTGCCGTCCTTGTCGGCGGCCTCGAGGCTGTCAAACCCGGCAGCCTTCACCGCCTCGGCAACTACAGCCTTTGCTGCGCTCTCCTTATCCGCATTGATAACGGTAGCGTCGTTTCCTACCTCGCCCAAAAGGGGCTCCGCCACTGCAATCGTCTCGAACTTATCCTTATACTTGTCAAGAGCCGCGTTAAGCTCGTCATACTCAGCGCCATGCATAAGGTGAGTGGGCTGAATAACCAGATTCTTGACCCCGTTGCTGACCGCCCTCTCCAGAGCCTGCTCCATATTGTCTATCTTTTCATTGTCCCGGGCCTGGATGTGATTGATTATGATCTGGGCCGTGAAGGCGCGGCGCACCGACCAGTCGGGATATGCGGCGATAAGTGCTTTCTCGATACCGCCTATGTCGGCTACACGGCTGTCGTTGAAGGAGGTTCCGAAGCTTACGACAAGAAGCTCGTTTTCTCCAATATCGTCCTGATTTAAGGGGTCGTCCAGTGTCGCATCGCCGGTGTCTCTTCCGAAGTAGTCGGGATCTGCGAATTCGCCCTCCACGAGCTCCTTTTGCGCATCAGTCAGGGCATCCCACCCTGCCTTTGCCGCCTCGCACTGTGCGTCGGTCTCCGCCGTCCTCTCCTGTACGTAGATTGCATCGATCAGGGCTGCCACTTCATCCGCCGCTGCCTTATCGTCGACAGGTGCTTCCTCCGTGGGCTCTGCGGCCTCTGCCGTCTCCTGCGGCGCCTCGGCTATCTCTCCTGCTGCCGCCGTATCCGCCGGTGCCGCCGCTTCAGCTCCTGTTCCGCTGCATCCGGCCAGCAGCGACATCGCCAGCATGGTTGACATAATTACTGCAAATGGTTTTTTCATGATCTTCCTCCTCTTACTTTATAATTTGGTGTGTTGAACTGGTGCAGCACACCTATTGCTTATAGTAAACGACAAGTTTTTAATGTCGTTCACTATAATTATCCAGCGCTAACAATACTACTACCAAT
>JAFTEI010000289.1 GCA_017453965.1 Lachnospiraceae bacterium | reverse complement strand
GTTGCTAACGACAAAAAAGCAGAGGTTTCATTGTCGTTTATTCCGGATGAAACAGGAGATGTTGTCTGCAAATTTACGATCAGAGACCCATCAAGCGGAAAGACGGTAAGCGCATATTATATGAAGATGCGCTGATCACTACAAATAAAAACAGCCCGGATCAAAAAATGCTGAGGGTGTATATAAAATTGGCGGCGCTTCATTTAATGATGAGTAGTTATCTGCTGCAAGAGATTTGATAACAGGTGTCGGAAGTCAGCTAAAGAACGGATATCTAAGCTATAATTATGCCTCTAGCAGAATAGGAATGAAAAATTAGATCCAGTATAAAAGGACTTGGCCCACTGTTGGAATCGCTGTTGGAATCGGAGGGCTCAAAGCCGTCAATAATGTTTTCTAATATAGACGTTAAAATAGTTTTGGTTTATAATAGAAAACGAAAGAGGTAGGAGCATATGAAAAAAGCCGCATATAACATCATGCCTGGAACGGAAGAGATTCTAAAGACAATGGGCGAGCAGATCAAGTTGGCAAGGCTTCGCAGAGACCTGTCTGCGGAGCTTGTGGCGGAGAGAGCCGGCATCAGTCGTTCTTCTCTTTGGAAGGTTGAAACCGGGAATCCGGCTGTTGCCATGGGAATCTATGCCGCTGTATTACATGCCCTGGGAAATATGGATTCCGATCTTCTGCTGGTTGCCAAAGATGATCAATTTGGACGGCAGCTTCAGGATATGAACCTGCTTACGAGAAAGAGGGCTTCGAGGAGCCGCGCATACACTGCTCGCGAAGATAGGGGACAGAAATAATGGCGGCGAAAGCTGTGCATTTGAATATGACGAAACGTGGCTGAAAAAGCGGTCTGACTGAGAAATGGCTGGAGCAGCTGGTACGACCGGGATCTTCTCTGGGCGGTGCCAGACCTAAAGCAACGGTAATTGATGAAAAGGGAGGCCTTTGGATAGCAAAATTTCCTTCAAAGCATGATGAAAACGACAGTGGTGCCTGGGAAAAGGTTGTCCATGACCTGGCCGAATCATGCGGAATTAATGTTCCGGAGGCACGGCTCGAAAGGTTTTCACGTTATGGGAGTACGTACCTTGTCAGACGATTTGACAGGGATGGAAGGAAAAGGATACATTATGCCTCAGCGATGACTTTATTGGGGAAGACAGATGGTGCTTCCGCTGCAGACGGAGTCAGCTACCTCGATATTGCTTCCTTCATTAAAGCTTATGGGGCCAGTCCGAAAGATGATCTTGTGGAATTATGGAAGCGCATCGTCTTTAATATGGTTGTTTCCAATACAGACGACCACCTGAGAAATCATGCATTTCTGTTGACGCCCAGAGGATGGGCTCTGTCACCGATGTTCGATGTAAACCCGGAACCGGTCGGGAATGAACTTTCCCTGAATGTTGATGAAACAGACAACCGTATCCAGATAGAGCTTGCAATATCTGTTGCTGAGCGTTTTGGAATCACAAAAAAAGAGGCGGAGGAGCTTGCCAGGGATATCAGGAAAACAGTAGCTGACTGCTTGAGATCTTTTGCAAAAGCCTGTGGGCTGTCCAGAGGACAAATAGAAGCGATGGCTCCGGCGTTCATGATCAGTTCATTACAAAATACCTGAGTTATTGATTTTACGCCCGTCGATGATTAAGATATGGTAGAATATGGTGACGAGAGTGAATGGCTGCAGGAGGAGTTGGGAGAAAATATATGAAAGAAAAAATTAAGCTTATCATTATCACTGTACTGGCGACGCTCGGGGTGTTGTTCGTGGTACTGCTTTTGCTGCCAGACGGCGGTGAGGACGATACGGAGAGTGCGGGAAAAGCTTCTGCCGAACAGGAGGCGGTCGAGGCCGAAGGGGCGGAGAATAGTGACGAACAGGAGGCGGTCGAGGTCGAAGGGGCGGAGAATAGTGCCGGCAGCGAGGTCGCTGGGGATGTAAGCTCAATCTTTAAGGACGAAAGCGGGACAGAGGATAAAAGCGACAGCTCTGAAGATAAGCAGGCTGAGGACGAAGAGGCCTCTGACAGCAGCAGGGCAAAGACCGGCAAGACAGTCAAGGTCAATATCCCCGCATCTGAGCTTTCGGATTATACGATCGATTTCAACACCGTAGCCCTGGATAACAGTAAGGTCACACAGGATATTTTCTCCGACTATGACATAACCATTGTACATCTTTGGGGGACCTACTGCGGGCCCTGTATAGTGGAAATGCCGCAGTACGCGGAATTCTATAAGGAACTGCCGGACAATGTCAATCTGGTGGCGGTGGTCATCGATGCCTATGAGGGAATAGACAGCAATGTGCAGGAGGCTTACGATATTCTTGACGAGGCCGGAGCCGGTTTCCTAAATCTGCGCGCCAGCGACGATCTGTACGATATCCTGGCGCAGTTTCAATACATACCCTCCTCTTTTCTAGTGGACAGGGAGGGGCATTTGATAGGTGAGGCCCTCGAAGGAGCACACTTTGATATTACAGTGGATACGCTGAATAAGTATATAGAAAATAGCTGAGTTCGAAACCCAGGGAGTTATGAACAGCTCCTTAGAGGAGGCGTTATGGGAATTTATCTAAATCCGGGAAATGAAGTGTTCAGAAGGATAGTTTCGGCCAGAATATATGTCGATAAATCGGGGCTTCTTGAAGTCACAAACAGTATGCTGGACACGGATGACAATTATATCTGCATGTCCCGCCCCAGGAGGTTCGGAAAGACCATTGCGGGGAATATGATAGCCGCTTACTATTCCAGGGGCTGCGATTCGTCAGGGCTCTTTCGAAACCTCAGGATAGCTTCTGCCCCGGATTACGAGAAGCATCTCAATAAGCATAATGTTATTAAAATCGATCTTAACAGCGAGTTCCAGAACATCAAGGATAAGGGTGCGCTGATAAGTTCGGTTCAGGAAAAGGCTAAGCGGGAGCTTGTAAAGGAGTACGCTGACATCTCTTTTGAGGAAAAGGATTCCCTTGGAGAGGCGCTGCTTAAGGTCTACGAAAACACAGGCGATACCTTCATCATACTTATAGATGAATATGACGTGCTTGTGCGCGAGCAGGTGCCGAAGGAGTTGTTTGATGAATACCTGAGCCTCTTAAACGGCCTGTTTAAAAGCGATACGCTGCGGCCCGCCATTTCGCTGGCTTATATCACCGGGATCCTGCCTGTGGTCAGGGATAAGGTACAGAGCAAGCTCAATAATTTCAGGGAATACACCTTCTTAAGCGCCGGAAGATTTGCAGAATATGTAGGGTTTACGGCGGAGGAGGTAAAGGAGCTGTGTCAGCGCTACGATGTGGATTACGGCGAGTGCAGGAACTGGTACGACGGGTATACCATAGGCAAATATGAAATATACAATCCGGAGTCGGTGGTAAGGTGTCTGGACGAGGGCTATTTCGAGGGCTATTGGAGCAAAACCTCCTCCTATCAGGTCATAACCGAGCGTCTCAAGCACAACTTTAAGGGGATAAGGGAGGATGTGGTCAGGATGCTTGCGGGAGAGCAGGTCAGGGTGAATGTGACGAGCTACATGAACACCATGGATTCCTTTGTTACGAAGGACGATGTTTTCACATATCTGCTGCATCTGGGGTATCTGGCCTACGACCGGGAGAAGGGGACCTGCCGTATCCCCAACAGGGAGGTAAGGCAGGAATGGTTTAACGCCATGGCGGCCGACAGTGACTATGAGGCGACGGATGAAATAATAAGACGGTCGGAAGAGGTGCTGGAGCTGACCCTGAAGGGGGATGAGGAGGCGGTTGCAAAGGCGCTCGATGCCTCCCATATCAATGTTTCCTCGAACCGGAGCTACAACAATGAGGATGTGCTGCAGAGAGCGATCTATCTGGCTTATATCTATGCGCTGAATAAATATACAGTGATAAAGGAGATGACCACGGGGAAGGGCTTTGCGGATGTGGTGTACATTCCCTTCAAGGAGGAAATTCCGGCCATGGTCATAGAGCTTAAGCACAATAGATGTGCGGAGAGTGCGCTTATGCAGATAAAGGAGAAAAAGTATTTTGCCTCCCTTGAGCACTACAGCGGGGCCCTGCTCCTTGTCGGGATAAGCTACGACGAAAAGACAAAGGAGCACGAATGCCGGATCGAGCGGTGGGAAAAATAAGGGAAAATAAAGTAGCGGAGTAGCTATGAGCTATAAGTCAGATATTACCGGGGATAAAACCCCTTTAATAAAGGAGAGGAAGGATATTATGAAAAAGAGGTTTTTGGAAATTTTACTTTTGGGAGCCATGGGGGCGGCGCTCCTTGCGGGCTGCAAGGGCGGCGAAGCCATTGCCGGGGCACAAAGCGCTCCCGCCACGGTTGAGGCGGGGACTGAGACCCTTGGAGGAGGGACAGCGGCTGCAGCTGAGGCCGGCTCAGCGGAGCTTACCTTTGAGGATATTCAGGACAGCTATGTAAAGCTGGTGGATGCCTACAATCAGGTTGAAGAGCTCTATATGTCAGATAAGGTGGCCCAGGATGACAGGATAGAGGAGCTCTTAAGGGAGACGAAGGGCATAATTGAGCAGATGGGGGAGGCAAAGAGAGAGGATTTCACCAGCCAGGAGGACTATATTACCGTCCATAATTCCATGGCTACGCTCATCAATTCCCTGATAGATATCGTAGGGAATATGAAGGAGGTGGCTCCTGCTTCGGAAGGAAATGGCGGGAACGACGAAGCGGCACAGTCCGTAGACGGGCTGACGTTGGGCTATGCCGGCGCGTCCGAGGGCGGAGAGGAGCTCTATCTGGCTACTGATAAGGATGTACATAAGGGGATTCTCGGGATCGCAGGCAAGGATGGAGCTACCTTCATTTCGGGTGATATAACGGAAGAGGACGGTGCCCTGACGATAGTTGATTCCGAAGCGGGGAAGAGCCTGACCTTTACTCTCGAGGAGGATACTGATAAGGAGGGAAAGAGAATCCTTATTTTGACGGTCCCTGCCAACGGCGCAAAGGGCGCGCTATATGAGGCAGAGGTTTCGGCAGTGC
>JAFTEI010000288.1 GCA_017453965.1 Lachnospiraceae bacterium | reverse complement strand
CATCGCCCCGCCGCTTAGGAGCAAGAGAGATAATGAGGTCTTATGGAAGGCCATAGCCGACGGGGAGATACAGACTGTGGCTACCGATCACTGCTCCTTTACCTTTGAACAGAAGCGCCTCGGAGAGGATGATTTTCGCAAGATACCCGGAGGGATGCCGGGAGTGGAGACCCGGGGCGAGCTCATGTATTCCGAAGGAGTCGCAAAGGGCAGGATAGGCGTGGAAAAGCTCTGCGAGGTGCTTTCGGAAAACCCCGCGAGGCTTTACGGCCTATATCCTCAAAAAGGCATCGTAGCCCCTGGCGCGGATGCGGATATAGTGATTCTCGACCCGAAGGCTCATAAGACGCTGGGCATAGAGCGCCAGATCAGCAAATGTGATTACTGTCCCTTTGAGGGCAGGGAGATCGAGGGAGTTATCGAGAAGGTATTTTTACGCGGAGAGCTGGCCGCGGAAAACGGACGGGCTTTGGAGAAGCGCCGCGGAGTATTTTTAAAGCGGGGCCGTTCAACATTATAAAAGGGGGGGTAAACAGTTATGCTGCTGATCGGAAACGGAAGGGTACTGACCAGGGATAAGGAGAAGCCGTTCCTCGAGGACGGGGCTGTGGCCGTGGAGGGAGAGCTCATAAAGGAGGTGGGTCCTTTAAGCGCCCTTAAGGAGAAGTACAGTGACGCCGAATTTGTGGACGCAAGGGGCGGGCTTATCATGCCGGGCCTTATAAACGCCCATACGCACATCTATTCCGGGCTGGCCAGAGGCCTGTCGATAAAGGGCAACAATCCCACGAACTTCTATGAGATTCTTGACGGGACCTGGTGGGCCATAGACCGGAAGCTGGACTTGAACGGCACAAAGGCCAGCGCCTATGCCACCATACTGGACTGCATAAAGGACGGGGTCACGACCATCTTCGACCACCATGCCAGCTTTTGCGAGATACCGGATTCCCTCTTTGTGATAAAGGATGCGGCGAAGGAGCTGGGAATCCGAGCCTGCCTTTGCTATGAGGTGTCGGAGCGGGACGGGGAAGAAAAATGCGCCCAGGCGATAAAGGAGAATGCGGACTTCGCCAGGTGGGCCAGGGACGAAGACGACGATATGATAAAGGCCATGTTCGGAGGCCATGCCCTCTTTACTATATCCGATAAGACCTTTGAGAAGATGGTGGAGGCCAACGACGGCATGACCGGCTTTCATATACACGTGGCGGAGGGAATGGATGATGTCTACGACAGCATAAGAAATTACGGCTGCCGCCCGGTAAACCGCCTGCTCTATAACGGAATCTTAGGAGAGCGCACTCTGTTGGGCCACTGCATCCACGTAAGCCCCGCCGAAATGGACATTATCAAGGAGACCGGGACCATGGTGGTCAACAATCCCGAGTCCAATATGGGAAATGCCGTGGGCTGCGCTCCGGTGCTCAAGATGATGGAAAAGGGCATAACGGTAGGAATGGGAACGGACGCCTATACTCACGATATGCTGGAAAGCCTCAAGGTCTTTCTCATAATCCAGCGGCACAACGCGGCGATGCCAAACGTGGCCTGGGGCGAGGCTATGAAGCTGCTCTTTGAAAATAATGCCCTCATAGCGGCGAAATATTTTAAAAAGCCCTTAGGGATATTAAAGGAGGGCGCGGCCGCAGATATTATCGTCATGGACTATAAACCCTTTACGCCCCTGACCGGCGTCAATGCCGACGGGCACATTCTTTTCGGGATGATGGGGAGGAGCTGCAGGACTACGATAATTAACGGCCGGGTCCTCTATAAGGACAGGGAATTTGTTGGCATAGACGAGGAAAAACTCAATGCCTGGACATATGAGCAGGCCGAAAGGCTCTGGGGCAGCCTCGGAGCGGTATATTAAGGAGGGATGAGTATGAGCGATATCATGAGGACCCTTGGGTTTGGCACGCTTATGGAGCGCATACTTACCGAATATAAAGAGCAGGGCAGCATATTCGGGATAAGGAAATTCGTTCGGTACGAGGGAAAAAAAGCCGCCCCGATCTTTAAGGAAAGGCTGGAGTCTCCTTACGGACCCGCAGCAGGTCCCAACACCCAGCTTTCACAGAATATAGTTGCTTCATATATTACCGGCTCCCGCTTTTTCGAGCTCAAGACCGTGCAGAAAATGGACGGCGAGGAGCTTTCCAAATGTGTTCCCAAGCCCTGTATAACCGCTGCAGACGAGTGCTACAACTGCGAGTGGTCCACGGAGCTTACGGTGCCCCAGGCCTTCGGGGAATATGTAAGAGCCTGGTTTGCCTGCAAGCTTCTGGCGAAGGAATTTTCCCTCGGCGACCCGGACTCCTTTGTGTTCAATATGTCCGTCGGCTACGACCTCGAGGGGATAAAGTCTGAAAAAATAGACAAGTACATCGAGGGCATGAAGAATGCCGAGGATACCGAAGTCTGGAGGGAATGTACGGAGTGGACCCTTTCGAACCTTGGGCGCTTCAAGCATATAGACGCCGGTTTTGTAAAAAATATTTCTCCGGTTATCTCCACCTCCATTACGGAGTCCACCCTGCATGGCTGCCCGCCTGAAGAGATAGAGCGAATCGCGGCGTATCTTATTAAGGAAAAGAAGCTCAATACCTATGTAAAATGCAACCCCACCCTTTTGGGGTATAACTTTGCCAGAAAGCGCCTGGACTCCCTGGGCTTTGACTATGTGACTTTCGACGATCACCACTTTAAGGAGGATCTGCAGTGGGAGGATGCCGTACCGATGTTTAAGCGCCTTACGGAGCTTGCCTCCCGGGAGAACAGGGAATTCGGGCTGAAGCTATCCAATACCTTCCCGGTGGACGTGGCAGCCGGAGAGCTGCCGAGCGAAGAAATGTATATGGCCGGGCGGGCCCTCTTCCCTCTTACCATCGCTTTGGCGCACAAGGTGTCCGGGGAGTTTGAGGGAAGCTTAAGGATTTCCTATTCGGGAGGAGCCGATATTGATAACATCCTTAAGCTCTACGAGGCAGGAATCTTTCCTATAACCATGGCGACAAATGTGCTAAAGCCCGGAGGCTATGAGCGGTTCAGTCAGATCGGGGATAGCTTTAAGGGCGTTGAAATGAAGGGCTTTTCGGGGATAGACGTCGAGGCGGTGA
Source organism: Lachnospiraceae bacterium (assembly GCA_017453965.1). Classification (GTDB taxonomy): domain Bacteria; phylum Bacillota; class Clostridia; order Lachnospirales; family Lachnospiraceae; genus NK4A144. The sequence goes on along the minus strand of JAFTEI010000288.1, from coordinate 4,570 downwards.
AGAGGCTCAGCGAGGCCGCCATGGATGATTCCAAATACCGCAAGCCCATCAAGCCCCTGCCGGGCAGGAAGCTCCAGGATAAGTTAAAAATATTTGACTGCTTTACTGCTCCCTGCCAGTCGGGATGTCCCATACATCAGGACATCCCCGCATATCTGGAGGCGATGCGGGAGGGCCGGGCAAAGGCCGCTTTAAAGATAATCCTTGAACGCAATGCGCTTCCCTTTATTACCGGCACCATCTGTCCCCATACCTGCGCCGACAGGTGTATGAGAAATTATTACGAGTCCTCCCTTAAGATCCGGGAGGTGAAGCTGGCCGCCGCAAAGGCAGCCTACGACGATATACTTGCTTCGATAGAAAAAAGGCCTCTGAATTCAGATAAAAAGGTCGCGATAATCGGAGGAGGTCCGGCAGGGCTCTCAGCAGCGGCGTTTTTGTCCAGAGCAGGAATAAGCGTGACTATATTTGAGCAGAGGGAAAGGCTCGGGGGAGTGGTGAGCCATGCCATACCTGATTTTAGAATCACTGAGGAAGCTATAGAAAAGGACATTGGCCTATGTCTGGCCTACGGGGCCGAGGTAAGGACCGGAACCCGGGTGGAGTCTCTCGAGGCTCTTAAAGCCGAAGGCTATACTGATTTCATCATAGCCACCGGAGCCTGGAAAAAGGGAGCGGAACCTCTGCAAAGGGGCACTTCCGTTGACGCCCTGGAATTTTTAAATAGGGTCAAGGAGAATGAGGAGGATATGCCCGGGGCAAAAAATATCGCCGTCATCGGAGGCGGTAATACTGCTATGGACACGGCCAGGGCGGCAAAGAGAATGGCTGGGGTGGACCACGTAAGGCTGATCTACAGAAGGACGAAAAGGTATATGCCGGCCGACGAGGAGGAGCTTAAGGCTGCGCTCGAAGACGGAGTCGAGTTTATGGAGCTGCTTTCTCCCATGGAAGCCGGGGGAGGAAGCCTTATCTGCGAGGTGATGAAGCTGGGGGAGCCCGACGAAAGCGGCAGGCGTTCTCCCGTCTCCACGGGTGAGAGTATGGAAATTCCAGCAGATATGGTCATCTCCGCAGTCGGAGAGCAGATAGATGACGGGCTGTATAAGATTATGGGTATTTCCACTCAAAAGGGAAACAGGCCGGTTACGGATGAGAACATGGAAACTGACCTCGAGCACGTCTACGCCATAGGCGACTGCCGCAGGGGTCCCGCCACCGTCGTAAAGGCGATAGCGGATGCACAGGCGGCGGCAGCAGCCATAGCCGGCATAAGCTTTGATGCGTTTCGTGGAGATAATTGTACAGGGGACTGCGCGGTCTTGCGCGAAAGGCACGGCATCCTTGCAGGCAGTATCAAACCGGACCCGGATGAGAGATGCCTGGGGTGTCAGACAGTGTGTGAAACCTGTGTGGAGGTTTGTCCCAACAGAGCTAATGTATCTATAGAGATTGAAGAGGGTTCTATGCCGCAGATAGTCCACATAGACGGAATGTGCAACGAGTGTGGGAACTGCGCAGTATTCTGCCCCTATACCGGAGCTCCCTACAGGGATAAATTTACCCTCTTTTGGACCCGGGAAGATTTTGACAACAGTGAGAATGAGGGAGTTTTATTTGAAAACGTTGCAGACGGCGCTCTTATCCGGGTAGGCACAGAGGTAAAGAAGCTCGCCCCGGAGGATAAAAGTATTCCCAAGGGCTATATGGCTCTCGCAGAGACGATACAAAAGAAATATGGGTATTTGATGAGACACTGATTATGGGGGGTGTCGCTATGGGCCTGGAACTGGCTGAGTCTTTTATATTTTGTGCTATTGCGACACCACTTTAAATAATTTGAGTTTGCCAACTCGTTTTCCTACGGTTATACTTTAATTGGCACATAAAAACACGCAATATAAGGAGGTACAAAATGCAATACAAAATAATCGGAGGCAATTTTCCCGCTGTGAGCCTGTTATTACAGGCAGGAGAAGAAATCAGCTGCCAGTCCGGCGCTATGGTCTGGATGGACCCGAGCATCAAGATGGAGACAAGTACAGGCGGGCTCGGAAAAGCGCTGGGACGGATGTTTACCGGTGAAAGTCTTTTCCTGAACAAGTATGTTGCCCAGCAGGACGGCGAATTAGCTCTGGGAACGACTTTCCCGGGAGAGATAAGAGCCTTGGAGATCACTCCGGGCAGAGCCATAATTGCGCAGAAGACCAGCTATTTGGCAAGCACCCCGGGTGTAGATGTTTCTGTGCATTTCCAGAAGAAGCTGGGATCGGGAATCTTTGGCGGTGAAGGCTTTATCATGCAGAAATTCTCCGGAGAAGGACTGGTATTCATCGAAATAGGCGGAGGCGCGCACGAGATCGAACTCGCAGCAGGCCAGCAGAAGGTCATAGACACCGGCTATCTCGTTATGATGGAAGATACGTGCTCAATGGACATCGTGACAGTTTCCGGAGTCAAGAACGTACTCTTCGGCGGCGAAGGCCTGTTTAATACTGTCGTGACCGGACCCGGAAAAATCGTAGTACAGACTATGCCGGAGATCGGACTGATCACAAAGATAGCGGACGCTGTCAAAAACATGATACCGAAGAGCTGAACAAGTGATTTGAAGTAACAATATTATGATTATGAGATACCCTGCTGTGATCTGAAGAAGGTCGCAGTAGGGTTATTTTTGCTTTACATCATTCAGATAAATGAAGTCATGAACGATGATGATATTTTATTAACAAACATCAAAGTATCCTTTGACGGGAAGAATACTGAGCTCGACAACCTTATTATCAATGTGATAAGACAAAAGCTATAGAACATTTCCAAGGAAGAAATAAATGAAGCGTGATCCAATATACATTGAAAATGACAGACTGTTAATACACAACCTTAAATATCAGGATCTGCGTAGTCTCGAAGCTTTAAGGAGTGATCAACAAGTATATTATTATGAGCCGGTTACTTAGGGTTGAAAATCGTTGATAATACATGAGTATAATGGTATCATAAACCTGCGCGGAAACACGCAGGAAAGCACTCATGACAGGTTGCTGCGTGCCAGTGGCACGCGTTTAGCAACGACCGCAGCGAAGCGGAGAGGTATGCTTCCCAGTATGACAGCCTTTGAGACCGTTATGGTTGTGCTGGGGGTGATCAGTTTACTGATATCATTCGGTGCGCTGTTAGTAGCATTACTGAACTTTCTCGATAAGAGGAAAAGTAAGCATAAAAAATAATGCCTCTCCTGTCTGCAAACGGGAGAGGCGGCTCTCACTGAGAGCTAATTCGTTATAACCGAGGCATCCACTTTGGAGTGGGTGCTTTTCTTTCAAAAAAAATATAGCATTATTTGTAAGTTTTTTCAACTTTTTTATGTCCGAAAGATGAAATCCTATGACCAAATCCTATGACCAGTCTATGAAGAAGTGTAATCCGGCAAAAGCATTTTTGTTCTTGTTGATCATTCCGGCACAGCTTATATTGGGAATACTCTTTGTCTTGTTGGGAGTGTATGTAGATAGTCAGGTTCTGTTTTCAAGTGCAGGATCTGCTCAAGGACATCCCTTCCCAGCATTTTCGCTAGTATTCTCACTTATCGCTGCGGTTGTAACAATAATAGCAATAATAGTAGCACTGATCTTGACGATCACGAGTTTTATACGAATCTCAAGGAATAACGCTCTAACAGACGACACATAACGGATTTCGGGTACGGTCATCAAATATCAAGATCATCATATGCAGAGGCGGTTTTCAAACCCAGGGGTTTGGAAGCCGCTTTTTTGTAAAAAAGTAGAGAGAGGAGGCAGATCGCCTATGATACAAGAAGAAAGCACCCAAAGGACGGTGGCACTGGTAGTCAGAGTGGGAAAGCTTACTGAGAGTGTGTTGAAGAGAGCTATGATCATGTATCTGGATAACCAGAAACACAGGCCGGAAAAGCACGGGCGTATATCTGTCCGAAAACTTCTCGAAAAAGATCAGGGCGCGAATACTATGGAGATCAATAATGCTAACATTCGCGCTTTTAACAGAGTCGCATCCAAATACAACATAGACTACGCCGTCCAGAAGGATAAATCTCAGGGGCCTCCAAAATATATCGTTTTCTTCAAAGGCAGAGATGCAGATGTGATTGCAAAGGCTTTCAGGGTTCTACGTGAAGCCGCAGCTCATGCAGATGCATAGCTCATATGTGGTCACGGACCCGAAAGGTTACGTTTGTGTAGGACAATAAGAATATCACCTTGAAAAAAGAAAGGAGGCTCATATGAGTAAACATCAGTACACAGCCCTGTATGAACGCCTTTCAAGGGATGATGAATTGCAGGGCGAGAGCAACAGTATCACGAATCAGAAGCAGCTTTTAGAGGACTACGCTAAGAAGCACGGCTTCGATCCCGTCCGTCATTTCACGGATGATGGAATCAGCGGCACCACCTTTGACCGAAAAGGCTTTAAGGCAATGATCGAGGAAGTTCTTGAAGGGAATATATCAACGATCATCGTTAAAGACATGAGCCGTTTCGGTCGCGACTACTTGAAGGTCGGCTATTACACCGAGATCATGTTT
>JAFTEI010000287.1 GCA_017453965.1 Lachnospiraceae bacterium | reverse complement strand
GTTTACTGCTATTTTCTTTTATGGCTGAAAAAATAGGAAGAATAGCAAATTTGACCAAGAAAAGGAGAAGCTATGGTTTACAGAGAATTTCAGGATCTGAAGCTGTCGGGGCTGGGCTTTGGCGCTATGCGTCTTCCAGTGATCGGCGGAGACGAGGGAAAGATCGACGAGGCGGCGGCTGAGAAAATGATAGACGAGGCCTTTGCGAAGGGCATCAACTACTTTGATACCGCCTGGGGGTATCACAACGGCAATTCAGAGCTAGTTGTGGGTAAGGCGCTGTCCAGGTATCCCAGGGATAAGTTTTATTTCGCCACCAAGTTCCCGGGCTACGACCTTTCAAACATGCCCAGGGTAAAGGAGATCTTTGAGAAGCAGCTTGAAAAGACGGGAGTGGAGTATTTCGATTTCTATCTCTTCCATAACGTCTGCGAGATGAATATAAACCAGTACCTAGATCCGCAGTACGGAATCTATGACTATCTCATGGAGCAGAAGAAGAACGGGCGCATAAAGCATCTGGGCTTTTCCTGCCACGGAGCGATGGATGTTTTAAAGCGCTTCCTCGACGCCTACGGCGAATCCATGGAATTCTGCCAGATACAGCTCAACTACTTCGACTGGGGCTTTCAGGAGGCAAAGGAGAAGGTAGAGCTGCTAAACAGCATGAATATCCCAGTTTGGGTAATGGAGCCCCTTCGCGGAGGAAGGCTTGCCCATCTTGACGCAAAGTACGAGGAGATACTTAAAAGCCTGCGTCCCGACGAGGATATTCCCGCCTGGGCCTTTAGATTCCTGCAATCCATCAAGGGCGTTACGATGGTGCTTTCGGGAATGTCCGACGACGCACAGCTGGAGGCGAACTTAAAGACCTTCGAAACGGAAAAGCCCTTGAGCGACAAGGAGATGAAGGCTGTATTGGATATCGCCGATGAAATGCAGGGGCGCAAACAGGTACCCTGCACAGCCTGTCACTACTGCGTGAGCCACTGCCCTCAGGGCCTGGATATCCCGCATCTGCTTTCGTTATACAACGAGCACATGATAACCCTGGAGCACAGCAACATGGCGTTTATCGCGCCCATGGCCCTTGCGGCCCTGCCCGACGACAAAAAGCCGTCTGCCTGTCTGCACTGCCGCAGCTGCGAACAGGTCTGCCCTCAGCAGATAAAGATCTCAGAGGCTATGACCGCCTTTGCCGAGAAGTTGGGGTGAGGAGCTGTTACAAAACATGCGTTTTTTAATGATCCACAGGCCAAAGACAAAGGTGCAGATCAAAGAGAAGATACATAGGAGCCTGTAGGAGACAGGAGCTTCATAATAAACATCGATACTTTCAGGGGAAGAGGAAGCGTTGAGAGGAACGCGGATCTTCCCCTGTTCGCTTATCTTGACCGGCAGCTCCCGGGACCGTGGTATCGCAGACAGAGCATCGTTATGTCGTCGAACTGCTCACAGTCTCCGGCGAAGGAGTTGATCTCCTTACTCATATTTTCAATCTGTTCTTTCGGGGAAAGCTCCTTATGTATATTCAAAGCAGCCTGAGTGCGCTCCGTGCCGAAAAGCTCTTTATTCGAATCGCTTGCCTCGGCTACACCGTCGGTATAGAGGAAAAGCTGACTTCCCGGCTTAAGCTGGAAGCTATAGTCATCATATACCATACCTTCCATGACCCCGCAGGGAATACCGTGGGGGTCCTCATACAGCCTGTATTCACCGTTGTCGTCGGTAATGAAGGGGTATTCATGTCCCGCGCTGGCTGCAATGACCTTTCCCGTACTTATCGTAAGTATGCCGAACCAGATAGTGACAAACATGGCGTTGTCATTGTTCTCCGAAAGCTGGGTATTGACATACGTAAGGACCTGGGCCGGAGTTCCTCCGAAGAGTGCCTTGTTTTTCAGAATATGCTTGCTTATCATCATGAAAAGAGCCGCAGGCACACCCTTGCCGGAGACATCCGCGATAACCAGCCCCAGGTGATCCAGGTCTATAAGGAAGAAATCGTAAAAATCCCCGCCTACCTCCTTGGCAGGTCTCATCGAGGCATAAATATCAAATTCGGGACGGTCAGGAAAGACAGAGGGGAGAGTATCGATTTGAATCTGCTTGGCAATATCCAGTTCCGTGGAGATGCGCTCCTGCTGACGTTTAAGCCGTTCCTGCTCCGTGGTGACCTGACGTATCCTCTTCATGGTGCGGGCCACGTCAGCCTCCATCTCTGCCATGATGTCCTTAAGGTCTTCGAGCTCATCTCTGGTGGATATATCCAGGCTACTGAAGAAGGAGGTGGAGGTTTCCAGATTCGAGACCTTGTCCCGGGCAATGTAGTTTTTTGCCGCATCGGCCAGTTTATCGAGGGGGCCTATGATCCGGCGCTTTAAGTACACCGAGATCAGAAAGGCCGCGAGGGCCACGACTATCAGGGAAGAAATGACATAGATACGCGTATATGAAATGAGATGAGTCATGAAACTTCCCATTTTGATATCTATGCTTATAAAGCCCAAAAGCTTGCCGTCCCGGTTTTTAAGCTCCACGAAATCTTCGCCCGCCCAGCCGGATTGCTTGGCATACGCAACCTTGAGGAACCATTCGGAAGAGGCAATCTTCATAATTTCATCTTTGGAATAAACTACTCCGTTTTCCTTGGATATCCACTCTCCCGGCAGTGCTACCCTTTCGGGAGGATCTCCGTCCAGAACTATTACAAAGCGATCGTTTTCTTCGTCCAGGAAAAACAGGCCTATATTGTTGAGGTCTGCATATTCCTGACAGTTTCTCAGGACCTTTCTGGCCTCGGCATATTCAGGTGTAGTGGTAAAGGGGTGGATGAGGGCCTGATATTCTTTGCCCATCTGGTTATGCCTGATCTCCTCGGGAGTATTATTGTAGGTTTCCCGCACTTTTGCGAACAGGTCTTCAATATAGTCCATGTCCAGCATTGAGATGGCGTAGGCAGCCTCGTGCCTGGCTTCACGCGTAAAGCTGCGAAGGAATTCATGCACACTCTGAATGAGGAACATGGTATTGAGCAGGAGCATAAATACCGACGCGCCAAGAAAGATGGCAAGGAACACCACCCTTTGAAGAGGCCGTTTTTTTGTCGTTTTCTTTTTGCTTTCCAAACTCATTTCTTTATTATACGCTTAAAAAAAGGAGTGTGACAATTCCTAATATTTAAAAAAGTAAAAGATAAAACTGAGTATTTGAAGAAAAAATATAGTAAAATGGGTCAAGCAGAAATGGCGAATTATCATTGAGAGGTAAAGGTTTATGAATAATTTTACGAAAAAATCATCTGCCGGTCGCCAATGCCTGCTACAGCGGAAAAATCCAGGGCTTTGACGTATTCCAGTTTAACCGGGAGGACCCCGACGGGGAATCCTACGATACCATGGCCCATGAATTTACTCACGCCCTGACCGGGGCCGTTATGACCACCAACCTCTATATGAACGACTACGGCGCCATCAATGAGGCCATGAGCGATATTTTCGGGAATTTGGTGGAGAGCCTTATGGGAAAGACGGAGGACACGACCTGGCTCATACAGGAGAACGGAAACCAGCCCATCCGCTGCATGAGCGACCCGCACGGAAGGTTTGCGTGCACTTACAAATTTCGCGTCTGGAAAGCTGAAATTTTTGTGCAACTTCACAGTTGAAACTGAATGGAAGTATGAGTATTATATCGTTCATAAGGACAACGGCGTCGGATAATTCCGGCGCTGTTTTTCTTATACCTATTCAACATAAGACACGGCAAACAAAGGGGTTTATTCTGGTTGGAATAAGCCCCTTTCTTGCTGTGAAAAAAGCCGCAGAGCAGGAGCAGTAAGGAGGCTGGCTGCTTTCGGTAAATCTTAAGGAGGAGCATTATGGAAGAAATGATGAAACAGATGATGGAAACGCTGCATGGCGAAATATTTGCGGTATGGTTTCTGGCCGGCGCCGCGCTTGTATTCTGGATGCAGGCGGGCTTTGCAATGGTGGAGACCGGATTTACCAGGGCAAAGAATGCCGGAAATATCATAATGAAGAATCTTATGGATTTTTGCATAGGCACCTGCACCTTTATACTGATAGGCTTCTCCCTGCTGCTGGGAGAGGATATGATGGGCCTGATCGGAAGGCCGGGCTTCGACCTCTTTACTTCGTATGGGGATTTTGACTGGTCAGCCTTTGTATTTAACCTGGTTTTCTGCGCGACTACCGCTACAATAGTTTCGGGGGCAATGGCGGAGAGGACGAAATTTTTATCATATTGTGTTTATTCCGCTGTTATATCGGCCCTGATCTATCCCGTTGAAGCGCATTGGATCTGGGGCGGAGGCTGGCTTTCGGCCATGGGCTTCCATGACTTCGCAGGCTCGGTTGCGATCCATATGGTGGGCGGCGTCAGCGCCCTTATCGGAGCGAAGATATTAGGGCCGCGCATCGGAAAATTTGAAAAGGATAAGAGCGGCAAGATCGTTAAGGTCAATGCCTTTCCGGGTCACAATATTCCCATAGGCGCCCTGGGAGTCTTCATCCTGTGGCTGGGCTGGTACGGCTTTAACGGAGCGGCGGCGACGATCGTAGAGCAGCTGGGCTCCATCTTCCTTACAACTACAGTGGCTCCCGCAGTGGCGACGGTGGTCTGCATGGTCTTTACCTGGGTAAAATACGGGAAACCGGATGTTTCAATGTGCCTGAACGCTTCACTGGCCGGGCTGGTTGCGATAACCGCGCCCTGTGATGTTACGGACTGCTTCGGAGCTCTGGTAATAGGTGCTGTTGCGGGCTTACTGGTTCCCTTTGCTGTCTGGCTTCTGGACTATAAGCTGAGGATAGACGACCCCGTAGGTGCTGTTGCGGTACACTGCATGAATGGAATTTGGGGCGGTATCGCCACCGGGCTTTTCGCCACGACGGCGGCTCCCGGAAATGACAGCATCGTCGGACTGTTTTACGGAGGAGGCTTTCACCAGCTTGAAATACAGCTGATCGGCATTTTCTCAGTAATAGCCTGGACGGCGGCGACGATAACTGTAGTCTTTTTTGTCATAAAGGGCTGTATCGGCTTAAGGGCCAGCGCCGAGGAGGAGATCACGGGTCTCGACGCTACGGAACACGGCCTGCCCAACGCATATTCGGGCTTTTCTATCCAGGATATGTCCGGAGCCATGGACGTAAACGAGAACACCAACCTGGGAGAGGATTCCTACGAGAAGGCCAGCGCGGCCCAGAAGGATGCGGCGGTCAAGGTCGTGCGCCAGGCGGTAACGGACGAGAACGGTGTTTTAAGCTACGATACCGGAATGCACAAGGTTTCGATAATTGCGAAGCTTTCGCGCTTTGATACTCTTAAGAAGGCTTTGAACGAGCTGGGAGTAACGGGAATGACCGTCACCCAGGTCATGGGCTGCGGCATCCAGAAGGGGGCCGGCGAGTATTACAGGGGCGTCGAGCTGGACGCGACGTTGCTGCCTAAGATAAAGGTGGAGGTCATCGTAAGCGAGATCCCCGTGGACAAGGTCATCGAATCCGCTAAGAAAGCACTGTACACAGGGCATACCGGAGACGGCAAGATCTTTGTCTACAACGTAACAAGAGTCGTAAAGATCCGCACCGGCGAAGAGGACTATGATGCCTTGCAGGATGTGGAGTGAGGACAAGGGCGCCGGGAAGGTGCAGTAGAACATCGAGTACGGTTATTATTATGACTTTCCGAACGCGAAATCGGAATTGCGTTCGGAAATCTGGCTTCGCCAGACACGCCGACCGGCTTGCCGGTCGCCTGGTCGAGTACGGTTATTGAATTTTTGATAAAATTCAATAACCTATAATTTAAAATAAAGAAAAAGGCTCTGCGCGCCTCTAATTCCAGTGGTGCGCTGAGCCTTATTTTTGACCATATTAATAACCAAGATATTGCAAAGATCGTCCTTGGCCTCATCTGAATAGCATACATAATAATCACTCATATACCAAACTCCTGAGCCAGCATCTCGTCAACCTCCTGAACGGAATGAGTTTTACCGGCTTCAATGGAGTCAATACCTTTTTGCAGCGCTTGGTCGAAGTCCGTGCGGCTCATATCCTTAGCAGAAAATAGTGTTGTTTCAGGCAGCTTCGACTGAAACGGCATTCCCTTTACAAGTACGATTTGG
>JAFTEI010000286.1 GCA_017453965.1 Lachnospiraceae bacterium | reverse complement strand
AGCTAGGGAATCGCTTATCGACGTGGCCGGCACGGAGGTCACCATTACCCCTATGACCTTTGCCTCCTCCGTTTTATCGGTTATCGGTACAGTCATTTCTATAAACTGATTTTCCTTGTCCCGGCTGGAAGCGCTGACTCCCTCTGTAAAGCAGTCCACTATTTCCTTCGATATAAGGGTCTTGCCCACGGCCATTGAATATGTGTCAAAAATAACCCTGTAGTCGTTGTCCACCACCAGGACCCTGGCAGATAAAAATTCTGAAAGCTGATTTAATTCCTCTGAGATCTCTGAATTGCCAGACTCGCTTGAAAAACCTATTTCAACGATATGATTTGCCATTGCACGGCATCTGTTGGTAGTATCCACGGTCTTTTCGAAAACCGCCCGCCGCTCATAGTTCAGCAGTACACAGGCCCCCACCGCCAGACACGGCAGGATGCCTATGACCATCATAACTATGAATATTCTCAGCTTCAGACTCTTAAGCAGTCTGTAGCTGTTAAGGATACGCGGTAAGATATTATTCATGCCTGAAAATAATAACCTACTCCCCACTTGGTATGAACATAGCGGGGATTACTCGGAGAATCCTCTATCTTTTCCCTGAGCCTCCTTATATGGACATCCACCGTCCTCTCGTCTCCGGGATAGTCCTTTCCCCAGATTATGGTCAAAAGTCCCTCTCTGCTGTATACCTTGTTGGGATTTGAAGCCAGCAGCTCCAGCACGTCAAACTCCTTGGCGGTAAGATTTATCTCCCTTCCGGAAATATATGCGCGTCTTGCGTCTATATCCAGCCTGAGCTCTCCATGCTCAATGGTCCTGACCTTCTGCTCCGGAGCCGAACGTCCTCTGACCGTCCGCCTCATTATAGCCTTGATCCGGGCCTTGACCTCCAGGATATTAAAGGGCTTGGTAATGTAGTCGTCAGCCCCGTATTCCAGACCCAGTATCTTGTCCATGTCGTCGCCCTTCGCGGTTAACATAATTACAGGAACGTCCGAAAATTCCCTCAGCTGCTGACATACCTCGAAGCCCGAGAGCTTCGGGAGCATTATATCCAGGAGCACGATATCGTACTCCTTTTCCCTAAGCAGCCCCAGAGCCTCTTCTCCGTCATAGGCTGTGTCTACTTCCATTCCGTCCTGCTTAAGGCTGAAGGTTATACCCTTTACAATATTCTTTTCATCGTCTACGACCAGAACCCTGCTCATATTTTATCCTAATATTTACTTACTAGATTAAATTATTACATTTCAGCGCCGAGCCACGCACTTGCTGCGGGGCTACGGCGAGAAAACGTGATGGAGTAGGCGCGCCGCCCATCTGCGAAGCAGATTTAATTGCGGCGAGCGCGTTACAATTCAGCACACAGGCTGTGTGATGAATTGTGACGCTTAAACCGTTATCCTGTCCTTTATTTTGCTGAAGAGTCCGTCCTTTATCCCCGGAACCTTCATGATATCCTCTATAGTTGAAAATCCGCCGCTCTGCTCCCTGTAGCTTATGATATCCCTTGCCCGGCTCTCTCCGATGCCGTTGATCGTCGTAAGCTCGGTAAGCCCCGCGGTATTGATATTTACAAGCCCATCTCCTGAGGCGCCGCCCGCCATCCCCGCAGGCTGTCCCCCTCCGGCATAAGGGGTCTCTGCCGCACTGGTTTCATCGACGGTCGGAACGTAGAGCTTCTGTCCATCCCGGATCGCCTCGGCCAGATTCAAGGCTCCGCTGTCGGCCTCAGTACCGAAGCCTCCGGCAGCATTTATCGCCTCGTATATCCTTGTGCCCTCCGCAAATGTATATACGCCGGGGGATTTTACCGCCCCGCATACATATATAAAAACTTCCTCTTCTCTGTCCCTGGAAAGATCCGACTCGCTGACTGTATCCTCAGGGGCTCCGGCCCCCTTGTCGTCGCTGTGAGTTTCTGCGTCCGAAGCTTCGCGGAGTGTGATCTCCGTCCCGGACGCATTACTGCTGCAGCCTGTAAGAAAGGCCACGCTAAGAAAAGCAAAAAATGAAATTACCGTTATTCTGAACATAAGCGACTCCTTACAAAAATGTAAGGCGCCCCAAATCAAGTAAACCTATTTTAAACTTAACGATTCAAAAAATCAATGGCTTACAAAAATTTTATCAAGTATATCTACCATCCTGTCGATATGCTCTTTTTCGATTATAAGCGGAGGAACCAGCCGCAGTATATTGCTTCCCGCGGTGAGCAGGACAAGGCCTTCCTGCTGCGCCCCCGTAACGATCTCTCCCACCGGAAAGTCCAGCTCTATAGCCCTCATGAAGCCCTCGCCCCTCACATCCTTTACAAAGGGATATTTTTCCTTAAGACCCTCCAGCTTCCCGGCAAGGTAGGGCGCCATCTCCTTTACGTGGCCGACGATATCCCTCTCCTTAAACTGTCTTAAGACCTCGACTATCGCCGCACAGGCCAGGGGATTTCCTCCATAGGTGCTGCCGTGGTCTCCGGGCACCAGAGACTTGAGCGCACACTTTTCCGTCATAAGAAAGGCTCCCACGGGTATCCCGCAGCCAAGGGCCTTGGCAAGGGTCAGTATATCGGGCTTTATCCCGTATTTTTCAAAGGCGAACATATATCCCGTCCTGCCCATGCCGCATTGGATCTCATCGAGTATGAGGAGAATATCCCTTTCGTCGCATAAGCTCCTCAGCTCCTTCAGGAAGGACTCCTCCGCAGGATAGATTCCTCCCTCCCCCTGCACTGTCTCAAGGATCACCGCACAGGTGTTGTCAGTGACCAGGGCCTTTACACTGTCTATATCGTTATATTCGGCGAACCTTATATTGCTGACGCCCTGGCCGAAGGGCTCTCTGTAGTGGTCATTTCCGGTGACCGAAAGCGCTCCGTAGCTGCGTCCGTGGAAGGAATGCTGCATGGCTATTATCTCGTGGTCGGCATGTCCGTCTCTCGTATATGCGTATTTCCTCGCGGCCTTTATAGCCCCCTCGATGGCCTCTGTTCCGCTGTTGGTAAAGAAGACCCTGTCCATCCCGGCCAGCTCACAGATCTCCTTTGCGGCAGTCACCGCGCTCGGACTGTAGAAGAGGTTGGAGGTATGGATAAGCTTTGAGATCTGTCCCTCCAGGGCTGCGTTATATTCCCTGTTGCCGTATCCCAGAGCAAATACAGCTATTCCGGCGCCAAAGTCGAGATACTCCTTCCCGTCGGTATCATAAAGATACACACCCTCGCCCCTTTCAAAAACGATGGGATAGCGGTTATATGTGTGCAAAAAATATTTTTCACCCTGCTCGATATATTCCTTAGTGTTCATTTTTTCCTTTCTGCCGCTTTAGCGGCTCGCGAAGAAAAATTCCGAAGGATTTTTCTGATGCGATAATTGCATTGGAGACGCTTTAGCGGCACCAATGCGAAGTTGAAAGTCATGTATCGACATGACTTTCAAACTTATGCTCCCTGTCAGTCCTTCAATATCATCGTGCCGACACCGCTGTCGGTAAAGATCTCCAGCAGCAGACAGTGAAGCTGCCTGCCGTCGAGGATATGTACGTTGTTTACCCCGTTTTTGACCGCGTCTATGCAGTTGGAAAGCTTCGGCAGCATTCCTCCGCCTATGAAGCCGTCATCCACCAGCTTCTGGGCCTCGGACACGGTGATCCTCCTTATAAAGGTAGACTTGTCGTTTATATCCGAATACAGACCCTCTATGTCCGTCAGGAAGGCCAGCTTTTCCGCCGAGACTGCCTTGGCGATGGCGCAGGCCGCATCGTCCGCATTGATATTGAAGGTATCATAATTTTCGTCCATTCCTATGGGGGCGACTATGGGCAGAAAATCCTTTTCGAGAAGGTCCATGAGGATGCTGCTCTCTACCTCGGTGACCTCGCCGACGTAGCCGATATCCTCACCCTCGGAATACCTCTTCGTGACCTTTAAAAGTCTGCCGTCCTTGCCCGAGATGCCTATGGCGCGGACTCCCAGCTCCTCCACCATCTGGACGAGATTTTTATTGACGCGGGAGAGCACCATCTCAGCTATCTCCATTGTGTTTTCATCGGTGACTCTGAGCCCGTTTACAAATCTGGATTCTATACCCACTTTTTCGAGCCAGCGGTTTATATCCTTGCCCCCGCCATGGACGATTATGGGCTTAAAGCCCACCAGCTTTAAAAGGGTCACATCCTTTATCACGCTGTCCTTTATCTCTTCACTCTTCATGGCCGAGCCGCCGTATTTTACGACTATTATCTTCCTGTTAAACTGCTGTATATACGGCAGCGCCTCTATGAGGACCTCAGCCTTCTGCTGCGCTTCGACTACATCCTTCTGCATGCCAAACCTCCTTATGTTAAAAGAGCCTCTATTCCCGTCAATATATGATTTACGCCCCGGGCTCCACAATATCTGTTTACGACCTGTAATCCGCGTTGATCTTTACGTAGTCATACGAAAGATCGCAGCCGTAGGCCTCCGCCGAGCAGGAGCCCAGCTTCATATCCGAGATTATCTCGACCTCTTTTTCCGAGAGTATGGCCGAGGCCTTCTCCTCCGAATACTCCGCCTGTACTCCGTCCTTAAAGATGAGCAGCTCGCCTGCCCCGCTCTTTATCCTTAATTCTATCCTGTCTGGGTCAAAATCGACTCCCGAATAGCCCAGGGCACAGAGTATCCTTCCCCAGTTGGCATCATGGCCGAAGATCGCCGCCTTGGTAAGCGAGGAGGTTATGACCGACTTTGCCAGTATCCGGGCGTGCTCAACGCTGTCCGCTCCAGTCACGCGGCTTATGACCAGCGCCGTAGCCCCCTCTCCGTCTCCGGCCATATATTTTGCAAGCGTCGTGTTGACGTAGTCGAGGGCTTCCCTGAATTTAAGGTAGTCCTCCCCCTCTTCGGCAATGGGGATGTTTTTGGCCTCTCCGTTTGCAAGGACTATATAGGTATCGTTGGTCGATGTGTCTCCGTCCACGCTCACCATATTGAAGCTTTTGTCTATGCTCTCCGAGGCTGCCTTCTGCAGCAGCTCCCTGTCTATAGCCGCATCGGTCGTAACGAAGCTCAGCATCGTACACATATTGGGATGGATCATGCCCGAGCCCTTACACATGCCTCCGATAGTTACGGTCTTTCCGCCTACCTCAATCTGAACCGCCGCTTCCTTTGTATGCGTATCGGTGGTCATTATGGCCCGGTTGGCCTCCGTCCCCTTTTCGAGGCTGCTGCCGAGGGCCGGCACGAGCTTGTCTATCCCGGCCTTAAGCTTGTCCATCTTAAGCTGCATGCCTATGACTCCCGTTGAACCGACGAGTACCTCCCTTGGGGCTATCCCCAGCTTTTCCGCCGCATACCCCGCTGTCTGCTCACAGTAGTCCATGCCCTCCTTGCCGGTGCAGGCGTTTGCGATTCCGGAATTTACCACCACTGCCCGTACACTTCCGCCGCTGCGCACTATCTCCCTGTCCCATAGAACTGGAGCCGCCTTGACTACATTGGTCGTAAAGGTTCCCGCGCAGGCGGCAGGTACGTCGGATACGATCATCGCCATATCCGTCCTGCCTTCATATTTTATATTTGCCTCTGCCGCGGCAGCTGAAAAGCCCTTAGCCGCCGTAACTCCACCCTGTATTATATCCATTGACTATCCGTTAAACCTCACTATATTTTCTTCGTTTAAAGTAAAATCATAATAATTCAGGTCAAGCCTCTGTGTCCAGCCTATCTGCTTCCAAAAGGCATTGCCCACATCATTTTTCGTAAACGCGATAAGCGCCACCTTGTTTATCTTCTCGGCCTTAAGCGCGTTCATGCACTCCACTACCATCTGCTTGCCTATACCCTGCCTCCTGTGATCCTCCCGAACGCACACGTGGTAAAAGGTAGCTCTCCTGCCGTCGTGCCCGCAGAGGATGGCTCCGACTATCTCTCCATCCTCCTCCGCCACCACTGAGGTGGACGGATTCCTCTTAAGGAAGATTTCTACACCCTCGCGGCTGTCGTCAATGCTTCTTATGTAAAAGCCCTTGATACTCATCCAGAGCCTGTAAACCTCGTCATAGTCCCCGGGGGTCATTACCCTTATCTTCATATCTTACGGCACCATGGGGATAGCCTTTAACCCCTCCCTTTCATCAAAACCAAACATGATGTTCATATTCTGTACAGCCTGCCCGGCCGCACCCTTGACCAGATTATCCAGCGTACCCATGAGCACGACCCGGCCAACTCTTTCATCCACCTTGAAGCCTATGTCCGTGAAATTGCTGCCCTCCGTAAAGCGGCTTTCGGGCACCCGCCCCTGTCCCAGCAGACGGATGAAAAATTCCTTTCCATAATATTTCTCATAGGCCTGGCTTATCTTATCCGCGGTCGCGCCCTCCGTGAGGGTCGCGGTCTCCGTCGCATATATTCCCCTGTGCATCGGGATGAGGTGGGGAGTAAAGCTTACCCTTATAGCCTTGCCGCAGGCATAGCCCAGCTGCTCCTCTATCTCAGGCGTATGGCGGTGGGTCGTGACCCCGTAGGCCTTGACGCTTTCGTTGACCTCACTGAAAAGATTGGCTACCTTTGCGCCCCTGCCGGCTCCCGATACTCCGCTAAGCGCATTGATCACCAGGCTGTCGGGGTCTATCAGACCCTCTGCCACCAGGGGGTAGGCCGTGAGGATGGAACAGGTCGTAAAGCAGCCCGGATTTGCCAGAAGCCTCGCACCGTGTATCTTTTCCCTGTTTATTTCCGAAAGGCCGTACACCGCTTCCTCTATGAGTTCCGGAGATCTGTGCTCTATCTTATACCACTTTTCATAGGTAGCCACATCCTTTATCCTGTAGTCCGCGCTGAGATCTATAAATCTGCATTTTTCAAGTATCCCCTCTGCGAGCACCCCGGAGAGATATCCCTGGGGGGTTGCGGTAAAGATGACGTCCACGCTGTCAGCGAGCTTTTCCAGCTCGGGGGCGGAGCACTTCATATCTATGAGCTCAAAAAAATTTCCGTATATATCCGAATAATTCTGACCCTCAAAGCTCTGGCTCGCCAGAAATTCTATCTGCACTCCGGAGTGTCCCAAAAGCAGGCGCACTATTTCGTTTCCGGCATAACCCGTAGCTCCGATGATACCGACCTTTATCATAATATCTACCTCTCAGATTCCGTATTTTACAGCCTATGTATTTTATACTAAGTTTCCCCAATCGTCCACTGTTGCATAAATATACATCATAAATGTATTTTATGCAACACTAAAATGTGTATATCGTAAATTTTTTCGCGTAAAATGCATAATTTTACACTTGAAAAGTTGATAAAATATGGTACACTAGTGTACTGAAACGTTAATGTGTAACAACACCTAGATTAAAGAAGGAGAAGACTGATGGCAAAAGAAAAGGTAATTTTAGCGTATTCCGGCGGTCTGGATACCACCGCGATCATTCCCTGGTTAAAGGAAAACTATAACTACGAAGTAATCTGCGCCTGCATAGACGTAGGACAGGAGCAGGAGCTGGACGGACTGGAGGAAAGGGCTAAGGCCAGTGGAGCCTCCAAGCTCTATATCCTTGACGTTGTGGACGAATTCTGCGATGAATATATATTACCCTGCATACAGGCTCATGCAGTATATGAAAATAAATATCTTCTGGGGACCTCCATGGCCCGCCCGCTTATCGCAAAAAAGCTGGTCGAGATAGCGCGTAAGGAAGACGCCCAGGCGATCTGCCACGGAGCCACCGGAAAGGGCAACGATCAGATCCGCTTTGAGCTGGGCATAAAGGCGCTCGCTCCAGACCTTAAGATAATCGCCGCATGGCGCGATCCCAAGTGGACAATGGATTCCCGTGAATCCGAAATAGCCTACTGCAAGGACCACGGCATAGATCTTCCCTTCTCAGCAGACAATTCCTACAGCCGCGACCGCAACATCTGGCATATCAGCCATGAAGGTCTGGAGCTCGAGGATCCTTCCAAAAAGCCCAAGTATAAGCATCTCCTGGTACTGGGAGTCAACCCCGAGAAGGCACCCTCCAAGGGTGAATTCGTAAACATAAGCTTCAGGGCCGGTGTTCCGGTGGCTGTAAACGGAGAGGAAAAGAAGCTTTCCGATATCATCAGATATTTAAATGAGCTGGGCGGAAAGCACGGCATAGGAATAATCGATATAGTTGAAAACCGTGTAGTCGGCATGAAGAGCCGCGGAGTTTATGAAACTCCCGGAGGAACCATCCTCTACGCCGCCCACGAGCAGCTCGAGGAGCTGATCCTCGACCGCGAGTGCTACAGGCTCAAGAAGCACATGAGCGACGAGCTTGCTCAGCTGGTTTATGAAGGAAAGTGGTTCTCCCCTCTGCGCGAGGCGATCTGCGCCTTCATCAAGTCCACTCAGAAGTATGTGACCGGTGAAGTCAGGCTCAAGCTCTACAAGGGAAATATTATCAAGGCCGGAGAGACCTCTCCCTATTCATTGTACGACGAAAACATCGCCTCCTTTACGACTGGCGATATGTACGACCACCACGACGCGGAGGGCTTTATCACCCTCTTCGGTCTTTCCACAAAGGTCCGCGCGATGAAGCTCCTCAGCCAGGGGATCGATGTCTCAGCAAAAGACTCCTCAAAGGACGACGACTCCACAGTTACTGTAAAGAAAGCTCCGGCAAAGAGGGGCCGCAAAGCCGCCTCGGAGAAGACGGACAAAATAAGTGCAGCTGAGAAAAAGGCACCTGTGAAGACTGCCAAAGCTGCTGACAAAAAGGAGAAGCCTGCCAAGACGACCAGAGCGGCCTCTGCCAGAAAAAAAGCTGAGGATAAGCCAGGCAGAACGGCCACTGCCAGGAAAACAGCTGCGAAGACGACCAGGACAGCCGCCAAAAAGACCGGTACAAGACGTAAGACCACAAAGTGAGAACTATTATCATAATCATCGTTGTCTACCTCATCGGGATGAACATCTTCGGTTTTTTCCTGATGGGGGAGGACAAACGACGCGCAGAAAGAAAGCTAATGCGCATAAGTGAATTTACCTTGTTTATGGCGGCGCTTCTGGGAGGCTCCCTCGGCGAAATAGTCGGAGCTAGGGTCTTCCACCATAAGACCCGCCATCCAAAGTTTATGATAGGGCTTCCGATAATATTTATCGCGGAGCTCCTTGGTGCCTTATGGTTTATTTTCCTGTCTAATTATTCTTTTATTTTAATGTAAAAAACCGGAAATATCCAAGGGCCGGGCAGCTCGCCGGCACCTTCGCCGGGCACTTCACCGGCACCTTGCCTGCAACCCGGGTCTGAAAGAATCGCGTAATGAAAACATATAAGATCAACGACATAAAGGGATTTATGAAGCTCTTTTTGAGCGGCACGCTTTTCGATGATTTCCAGTTGGT
>JAFTEI010000285.1 GCA_017453965.1 Lachnospiraceae bacterium | reverse complement strand
GAAACAGAAGAAAACAGGGCGGCGAATGGCTCTGGTTTCAGAACACAAAAAACGAAAAATGGAGGTAACTAAAAATGAGCAAGATCAATGATGAGAACCTTGAGAGCGTAAACGGCGGAGCAGCTGAGGCAAGAGGCACGATCGACCAGGCAAAGGGCGGCTTCGTTCTTCACGGCAAGGACGGCGTTTCGGTTATGATGACAGCTGAGGAGTACAACTGGCTTAAGAGTCAGTATAACGATCCTAATGGACAGGAGTTCATGAAGACTGTTTCCGGCAAGGAGATCGAGCAGATTCTCGCAAAGCGTCGCGGCAACGCTTAAGATATTGAATTTCATCGGAAATTCAATATCTGTATTGGACCAGGTCATCGCGAAGCGATGGGCGTGTCCCGCGGAACGCGGGATTCCTGAACGCATTTCCGATTTAGCGTTCAGGAAGTCATAATTCCGGTAACCTAGTAAATAAAGATTTCAAATGAATAGAAACGGGCTGTTGTGGTTGACACGACAGCCCGTTTTTAACATAAGAAAAAGGCTCTTGGCCCTCCGCTATTACAGCAGTGGGTCGAGCCTCATCTTTTAAAGGTATAATATCATCTTATTTCGTAAAATCAAACTGATTCGAGCTCTTTTTCCTTGAATATACAAAAGAAAAATAGGATAATTGAAAGGGATTTTGCACCAGCGCACCAGCCCCGCAGCCCCTGCATACCACTTTTGTGTCCTTTTTCGGTGTATAATAACTCCGTATATTTATATGACTATTGGCGAGTAGGTTTACATAAGTATGAACTTTTTGGAAACTGTCATCCGGCTCATTATTTTGAGGTGCGATTCGTATCTTAAAGAGAAGAGCGGGGAGGGCATAGATACCTTTGAAAAGTTTCCCGCGGTGGGGGCCTTTATGTCGGGCCTCGAGCGGGAGGACATAAAGCACTGGGCTTTAGTGACGGGAGAGGCCAAGGAGAAGGCCGGTTCCAAAGGAAAAAAGAACGGCTCAGGCGCATCGAAGAAAAAAGCGGGCGCCGGCAGCGCCGGGGGCAATTCTCCCGAGGAGAGGTATCTTTCCTTAATAGAGATGCTCGGAGGCGACAACGTACTGGTGTCGCTTTTGGATTTCTGCCTCGCAGTTTTTGCCATACCTGAATTCGACGCCTACCTCATCCACCATTTCGGCTATTCGGTAAATCTGCACCTGGCCTGCCTTTTAGAGCAGGAGAACTTTCCCGGGGAGAGCAGGGTACTGGACGCTCTGAGCCGGGCCGAGGCCATCTGCGACGTGGACAGGAGCGTTTCTCCTTTGCAGTATGCCACCCTCTCGATCGACGAGCGGGTCTTCGCCTACGCTTCGGGGGACGACAGGTTGAGCCCGAGGCTCTCCGATTTTACCGAGCTTTTTAAAGCAGGGGGCGAAAACGGCCTGCATGAGAGCTTTGTAAACGGCGAGCTCATTGAGAAGGGGACGAAGTTTTTCAAGGGCGGCGGGAAGGTGCTGCACCTTTGCGGCCGCGGCGGCAGGCGCTTTGCGGCGAAGTCCGTAGCGGCAGATATAAATAAGGACTTTTTATTTTTAAATATCGCGGATCTCTTTACCGGAAACAAGAGCGGCGCAGTAAAGGAGCTTAGAGGCGCTCTTATCAGGGAGGCGCGCTTCGATGGCGCGGGAATCTGCCTTTACGGGATCACACAGCATTTTATAGGAGGGCGGGATACGGCGGGCCCCTCCGACAATATAAGGGCCAGAAGGGATCTCGCGCTTTTGGAGCGGCTTTTATTTGTCCCCATCGTGGCAGCGGGGATACCGCTCATACTCATAAGCGACGCGCCGGTGATCCTGATGCGGAGCTTAAGCGACAGGGAATATTCGCTGATCGAGCTGCCCGCGTCCTATGACTACGAGGGGCGGACGAAGCTCTGGGAGGGTCTGGCGAAGCTTCACGGGCTGGAGCTCGACGCGAAGGACTACGCGATGAAATACCACCTGAACGCCAGCGAGGCGGCAGGGGTCATAAAGAGCTTTCTCGAGCGCAGAGAGGGCGGGGATGAGGAAAATACGCTTATCCTCGACGCCGCGGCGGAGAAGCTTATTACGAGGATAAGCATAGAGAGGATCGAGGACGCGGAGGGGAAGGACACCGGAAGGGTGATCTATCCGGCTACGAGGCTGGACGACGTCAAGGTCAAGAAGGAGATACGCGCGGTCCTGGACGACGTGGTGAACAGCGTCCGTCTGAGCGCCATGATACTGGACACCTGGGGCTTAAGGGAGAACTACCCCTACGGGCGGTGCGTCAGCCTCCTTTTATCAGGGCCTCCGGGAACAGGTAAGACCATGACGGCCAACGCCATCGCCGGGGAGCTGGGACTCCCCCTTTATCAGATAAATCTTTCGAGCATAGTTGACAAATACATAGGAGAGACCGAGAAAAATCTGGAGAAGGCCTTTTCCTATGCGGAGAAGACCAACACAGTGCTCTTTTTCGACGAGGCGGACTCGCTTTTTGGCACGAGGAGCCAGGTCCACGATGCCAAGGACAGACACGCCAATACGGAGGTCTCCTACCTTTTACAGAGGATAGAGGCCTACGACGGGGTAGTCATCATGGCTACCAATATTAAAGGAAATATAGATCCGGCCTTTATGAGGCGTATCAGATACGTGGTGAATTATGAAAATCCCGACGAGGCCTTGAGAAGGGCCATCTGGGCGGGTTGCCTCAAGGAGGGAGTGCCCCACGGGGACATCGACCTCGACTATCTGGCTGCCCAGTTCGACAAATTCACCGGCAGCGTCATAAAGACGGTATTTTTGAATGCCTGCGCCTATGCGGCGGGCAGGAATGAGAGCCTAGAGATGCTGCATATCGTACATGCCTTGAAGCATGAGCTGGAAAAGGCCTCCAGCGTCACCTTCACGAGGGACGAGCTGGGGAAATATGCATATTTGGCGTAGAGAGGTTATTGGACACGCTAGAGTTATGTAAACTTGCCAAAAATCGCAGGCGGGAAGTTGCTAGATTTATGTAAACCAGGAGGAAACTATGGCACCTAAGGTTAAGGGTTTTGCAAACGCATATGTCAAGGATGTTAAGGACATCAGGGAGGGCACCATTGACGAGTCGCTGCGTTCCTTTATGGACAAGGGCGAGGCCGCCTTTGAGGACGAGGAATTTGACGGCAAGAGCCGCCGGAACGTCATCCTTGCCATAAGGAAAAATGTTCTCGAACGGATGAGGGAGGAGAACAGGGCCTCCGAGGCCAGCGCGGACAAGATCTCCGCCCAGCATGCCAAGCTTTCCGGCTCCCTCCTGGGGAAGATAGTCCAGGCCAAGAACCTGCGGCGAGACATCAAGCGAAACGACGCCCAGTATATGGCTATCCACGGCAAGCACGACACCGCCGACAGGGAGTGGGCTTTACAATATCTGGACAATATAATCGCCGATATGGAGAGTGACCAGGAGGCGGACAGACAGACCCTGCAGGACGCCCAGGAGGCGGCCGCCCGCGAGGAGGAGGTCGAATTCGAGCTGGAGGGGCTGGAGGAGCCCGGCTCTGCCGAGGATACCGAGGGCCCTGAGGCCGAGACTGAGACACAGGAAGAGGAGGCTGAGAATCCGCTTGCGCAGGAGCAGACCCTTCCCGGGGAGCAGGACCAGGCGGAAGAGCAGCTAAAGCAGCAGCAGGAGACTATGTCGGACCTGAGGCACCAGCACCGCGCCGGGGCAAGGACCCAGGAAAGGGGAGGAGCCGCTGCCGATGTTTCCGAGGCTTCCATAAACGAGAGACAGGCGGATATCGAATTTTATAAGAAGATAAGGGACGAGATACAGGCTACCGATCCGGGCAGCAAGTCCAGGATCGCGAAGATGTTCCAGTTTGCGGGGATCCGCTCCTGGAGCAACCGGAAAAAGAACGATAAGAAGCAGAATGAATATACGAAGCTCGTAGCGGCGATCAAGTCGGAGGCCGCGCAGTGGGCGGATGTCCGGAACCAGTACGCCGAGAATGTCTACAGGCAGCACTATGAAAAGTACGACAATATGGCGAAGACCTGGTACGAGATAACCCAGGAGTATGCTCTGGACGGCAGCTCGGAGGAGGAAGACCACGACAAGATGCTCGAGAGGGCCATTCCTCTGGATGCGGTGAAGAATATCGCCGAGTACACCGGAGTTTTCGATATTGATGCCTTAAACGGAATTATGGGGAGGATCGAGGGCAATCCCTATATGAACGTCAAGGAGATTCCGATAACCGAGAGCAAGAAGACCCGGGCGGGGGCCGACGAGCAGGGCGGCAACGAGGCGGATCTTTCCACCCACCGCAAGTACCACAGGAAGATCGTTATGTATTCCCAGGCCGGAGAGAACGGGCTTAAGACCAGGATGAAGTTCAGGTACGACTTCAAGGGAAACCGGTCGAAGAGGCAGTTTACCGAGGACGAGCCGACGGCTCTTTCGACGGTTCAGAATGCGGACGAGGACTATTTCAAGCAGATGTACGCTTCGGACGCCAACCTGGAATCCGACGAGACGGATATCAATGGCAACAAGCTCCATTCTGAGAAGAGTATGGAGATGCTCTCCGCGAGGGGCAGGTGGTTTAAAAAGCTCCACGGCTTTTATTTAAACGGCGAGTATTTTTCCGACGAGGAGCAGAAGGAGGGCAAGAAGCTTTTAGGCAAAAACGACGTAAAGAGTATCGGCCGTGTCAACTGGAAGAAGCAGGATAAGGCGGAGAAGCTCCGGGTCGCTATCCGTCAGTCCGCGTTTTTCCAGCACGTGAACGCGGCTACGATACAGTATTATGCCTCCTATGATGGCGGCGACGATACCGCCAGCGTAAGGTATAATCTGGAGAAGCTCTGGGAGGATAAGGCCAAGGACGATGAGGACTTAAACAGAGTCGAGCTGATGGACAAGCTTACCGAGGATCCCTCGATAATCACCGAGGAGGTAGATCAGGAGCTTTGGGCAGGCGTGGCCTATGATTATATAAGGAACAAGCTCAATCCCGATAAGGCGGCGGCCAAGGAGGCCATAAAGAAGGCTGCCGAGAAGAAGGAGAAAGGCGAAGAGGGCGAGGAAGAGGAAGAGGAGGACGATGGCTTCTTCCCGGAGGGCGCACCACTGACCGACAAGCTCATTGAGAAGATCAAGGGCGAAAAGGAGGTCATGGTCAGCCTGTGCTCCATTCTTTTAGCCGACGACGATCCGAGAATGTGGAATCTGGCAAGGAAGATCGTCGAGGACGGCGGAGAGGAAATTGTTGCCAAGCGGACCATCAGTAAGATGAGCTTTCTGCCTAAAGAGGGCGAGATGATGAGGAGGGGGCTTTTGGACGAGCTCATGAATCATCAGGACGACCCGAGCGAAGATGTGGAGATGGAGGAGCTTCAGAACAAGAGGGGCGCGGGAGCCTGGTTCAAGAGGAACCTCATGAATGGAAAGATCGTAAAGGAAGCAATGGACTTCTTAACCCTGGGCTTCAGCCCTGAGGAGCTGGTGACCATAGCTCTCGGAGGGTTAGCAGGCGAAGGCGGCGAGGGCGAAGAAGAAGGCGGTGAAGCAGAAGGCGGCGAAGAGGGCGGCGAGTCTGCGGATGCCAACACCGACGAGCAGTGTAAGGAAAGCTTTGAAAAGACCCAGTCCGAGGGGTCGTTCCTGGAGTCCCTCTTAGGAGGCGGCGAGGGCGAAGAAGGCAAGGAGGGCGGAGAGGGCGGAGAGGCCTCCGGCGAAGAAAAGGAAGAGAAGGAAGGAGAAGAAGGAGAACTCAAGGAATCGGATATCACCTATATGTTTGCCAAGATCAAGGACACGGTGAAGAAGATCTGGGGCGGCATAAAGGGCTTTTACAATAAGTATCTGAAAAAGAAGACCGGAGAAGAGGAGCAGATCGAGGAGCAGCGCAAGAGGGAGCAGCTTCAGGATAAGGATCTGACTACCCTGCGCTCAGTGCTTCGGTTCCTGGATTCGCTTCTGGCCTTCGGCGACAATATGAGGAAGAAGATCACCAAGATGGACGGCGTGGAGGGCACCTTCCTGGGAACGATCCAGCAGTACACCAGCCCCCTGCAGTGGGTCTTTGAAACGGGCCGGAACCTTATAGGAATCGTAAACGACATCTGCGAGATCATCGTGACTACCAAGCGTATCAACAGGATCGATGCGGCGGACTCGATGATCGAGACGGCCATCACCGAGTTTAACCAGAGCAAGGGTGAGTCCATAGAGAATGGGGCGGATAGCGGCGCTCCCAAGGACAGGGCTACGATCATGCAGGAGGCGGAGAAGAAGAGGATCAGGGATATGGGAGAGGCTGCCGAGCAGAACTCCCAGGCCCAGTATTTCATGGCCCTGACCAAGGCCAGCGCCAGAAAGAACCGTTCCCAGGCAGGCTGGGATATTGGGGTCCGGGCGCTTAACATCGCCAAGGGTACGACGAAGCAGTTGGCCCTTAAGGGTGAGATGGGGTCGTTTTTTGCAACCATTGGCTTGCATCTGGCGTCGAAGACCACCCAGTTTATCGGCTGGGTCGTAGGGAAGCTCAAGTACGACAGGAGCAATTTCAATGACAATATAGCGGCGATGCTGGGAGATAAGGAATACGCCAAGACTCCTTATTTTGACAGGGTACTTAAGAGGGAGACGGGTATCGTTTCCAAGAATTACCTGGTGGATCTGGCGAGGATCTTTACCTCCATCGACACCCACGTCCTTTTAAATAAGGATACGCCGGATAAGTCCAACGGTGAGAAGGAGCTCGCAAAGCAGGTGGTTGGCACGCTTTACGGGAATGCTACGGATGAGAATGTCAGGAATGTGGAGTTTAGGAAGCTGCTGGCCTACAGTGGATTTAGCGCAGATTCGGACTGGAGGACGCTTTTGAGGAATTCAATCGCGGCTGGAGGGAAGTAGGAATCATGTAGTTGAGTTATGTAAACCTGATTTGACGGCAGCGGGATGTCGGAGTTATGTAAACTAAGATGAGGATAATTTTATGGATGGAATGGATTTGATTTTAGATAATATAAGGAAGATGATGGAGGAGCTCTTTGACGAGTGTAAGGACGTCAAAGGCGTCATGCGTTCCCACGTTAAGGATTTGGGAGTTACCGGGGTCGATGCTCTCTTCGAGGTGGTCATGGAATACGGCTTTGACCCGGAGATGCCCTATCCGATAGTGCACTTCATGGTGACCCTTGCAAAGGATATCGACGAGAGGGACGGCGGGCGGATAAGCGTTGCCCTCAATGAGTTAAATCACGTTATCGCGGTTGGGGACTATCCCTCTTTCGGGGCGTTCTGTTATTATCCCAGGCTCCGCCAGATCTTCTTAAGCTACCGGCTTCCGGTCAATCCGGCCGCGGCCGAGGCGGAGGTCTCCAATATAAGGTATTACATGGCGACCCTTTACCGCCAGCTGGATATTTTCGCGGACTTTATCATGTTTATCTGTGATACGCAGGGTCAGACCATGGAGCTTGCGGACTACATGAACTACCTTTCGTCCGTCGAGGACATAGACGACATCCAGGAACGCACCAAAGCCCTGGAGGAGTATTTGAATAAGTTAGAGAGCGAGGGGCAAAACAATGGCTGATGTTGGTGATCTGCATATAGGGGATTTAGAGAGACATAAGGAGTCGATAAACAAGACCGGCGGGATAAATACCCAGAAGTCGGTTTTTAACACGAACAGCGATTCGGAGGAGATCAGGAGCGGCGATTATATGGTGCCGGGCTATAATCCGATGTACATGAACCGGGTGGAAGAGCTGGCGAACTACGGCACTGTTTCGGGAAATAACCGTGCCCTTATCCAGAACCCTCTGGACCTGGCGCAGCAGTACAGGACCATGAACCGCCAGAGTGCCATGACTACGGGCGGCGCCCAGGAGGAGACGACGGTCCGCTCCGAGGAGAAGCGGGGAATTATCAAGGCACAGCCCGACCTCAAGGTCTTCTCGGGTGACGTAATGGCAAAGGGAGTTTTTACCCCCAAGGCCAGGGAGGCGGCGCGTCACTTTTTCAGACAGGTGCAGCAGTGGGCGGGGTCCTTCGACGACGGCGGCTCCGGTTTTTACCGTGAGATGGGTATTAACGGCCTGCTGGACTGTCTCTATGTAGACGGGATGAGCCTTAAGAACTTCT
>JAFTEI010000028.1 GCA_017453965.1 Lachnospiraceae bacterium | reverse complement strand
TTGAAAGGCCAATATAAGATCGATGTTACCACTGAACCTATGAAAGTTGTTTACCGTGAATCTATTAAAAAGACCGCGTTTTTGTGGTTGGTCTTCGGGTTCTTTAAGTCTATCTCCTCGTGGGCGACGTTCAGGTCCCCGCAGAATATCACCGGCTTTTTCCCGTCCAGCCCCTTTATATACCTAAGGAAGGCGTCCTCCCAGCGCATCCTGTAGTTGAGGCGCTTGAGCCCGTCCTGGGAATTGGGCGTGTAGCAGGTGATAAAGTAATAGTCCTTAAATTCCAGGGTTATGACCCTGCCCTCGTGGTCGTGCTCCTCTTCCCCTATTCCCAAGGTTACGCTTTCCGGCTTCAGCCTTGTAAAAATTGCCGTCCCCGAATACCCCTTCTTCTCGGCGTAGTTCCAGAACTGCTCATAGCCGGGGAGGTCCAGGTCTATCTGTCCCTCCTGCAGCTTCGTCTCCTGCAGGCAAAAGATATCCGCGTCCAGGGCCTCGAAGGAGGACATAAAATCCTTATTCATCACGGCCCTTAAGCCGTTTACGTTCCAGGATATCGCTTTCATTTAAGCCTCATCCTCGAGAAGCCTTTTGACCATTTCCACTGCGTCGCTAACATACACTATATCGCTCGGCGAGTCAATGTCTATCCCGAATTCGTCCTCTATGTCGCTTATGATCTGGAAGAGGTCCAGCGAATCCGCCTGGAGGTCCTCCTTCATGTTGGTATCGGGAGTGATGTTTGCCGGATCGATGTCGGTCCGCTCCGCTATGATATCTCTTATTTTCCGAAAAATCACTGTTTAAGTGTCCTCCTTAATATTGTGTCGTTATTTGCCGCTGCGTTGGGTTGTTCGAGTTATGTAAACCTAATTCGTCTTGCCGGGCGGCTCGGTGTTATGTTAACTAATTCAGGCTGCCGGAGCTTGGCATTATGTTAACTACCACTCAATCAGCATCGTGCCCCAGGTCAGCCCGCCGCCGAAGCCCGCGAGCACTATCCTGTCCCCTCGCTCGAGCCTTCCCTCTTCGTTGAGCTCGTTTAAAGCTATGGGTATGCTGGCCGAGGAGGTATTCCCGAAGCGGTCCAGGTTTACATAAAATTTATCCTGCTCAGTCCCCAGCCTCTTTGCCACAGCCTCTATTATACGCAAATTTGCCTGGTGCGGCACTATATATTTTATATCATCCAAAGAAAGTCCTTCTTTGTCAAGCACGCTCATTATACTTGACGAGAGCTTCTTTACCGCAAAGCTGAAGACCTCGAGCCCGTCCATACGGGTATAGGCGTCTTCCACCTTCATAGGCTCGACGCCGTTAAAGGCGTTGGCCGCGGGAAAGTAGCCGTTGGTCAGCACGTGGGACTTTGACCCCTTCGAGCCGAGCTCCTCCCCTAGTATCGCCTGGGTTTCGGAGTGCTCTATCAGCACTGCCGCCGCCCCGTCCCCGAAGAGCACGCAGGTATTTTTATCCGACCAGTCCGTGGCCTTGCTCAAAACCTCCGCGCCGATGACTATGGCCTTCTTTGCAAGCCCGCTGCCGACATACTTATCAGCTACGCTCAGAGCGAAAATAAAACCCGAGCAGGCCGCCGAGATTCCGAAGCACACTGCCCTGTCCGCCCCGATCTGCCTCTGTACCATGCTGCCCAGGTTCGGAGTCTGGTAATCCGGCGTACACGAGGCCACTATAATGAGGTCTATGTCCTCCGCAGCTGTACCGCTTCTCGACAAAACCTGCTGCGCCGCCCCGGCCGCGAGGTCTGAGGTATTTTCACCGGTAACTATACGTCTTTCGTGAATGCCCGATCTCTTTGCGACCCACTGGTCGTCTATTCCTTCTGCTCCTTCCAGTCCGTTTATTTCATTTATGAGCTTTCCCAGCTCCTCATTGCTTACTGCCTTTTCCGGCAAACACGCGCCGGTGGCGATTATCCTTGAACCCATCTGCCCTCAGTCCTTTCTCCTCAATACTCCGCTCTCCATATCCGAAATGGCCTGCTGCCTGATTTTGTAATGCAGCTTTTTCCCTGTGGCCGTCTTCGGCACTTCGTCGATAAAAGCGTAGTATCTCGGTATCTTGTATTCCGATAGCATCGGATGAGCACTGCAGTATGCGATGAGCTCAGCTATGGTGAGGCTTTCGTCCTCGCGAACTACATAGGCCGCTATGACCTCGCCCCTGTATTTGTCCTTGTCCGGGACTCCGGTTACGATAGACTCCCTGACCTTTGGATTGGAATTTAGGGCCTCCTCTATCTGCGTGGGGTAGATATTTTCTCCCGAGACGATCATCATATCGTCCTTCCTGCCGCAGATAGTCACGTGTGACCTTTCATTCCAGGTGCCCGTGTCTCCGGTGTACATCCAGCCCTTATAGAATTTCTCCTGCTCGAGCTCCTTATTTTTATAATAAGAATAAGTCCCCTTGGCGGGCGAGCGGATTATGACCTCGCCCTGGGTCTCCCCATCCTTAGGGATGAGCTCGTCGGGCTCTCCCTTTTTATCCGGATAGGCGCGGATGATCCGTACCTCGTCGTCGATGCAGCTACCTCCGGTGCTGCCCGCCCCCTCAGGCAGGTCGTAGGGACGCAGGAAACAGTTCCATAAGGTTTCCGTAGTACCGTACCCATTATATATATTTGGTGTTAATGTATCAAGATATGTTTCACAGGCGGCCCTGTCGAAGGGCGCTCCCATCGTGATTATACCCTTGAGGCTCTTTAAGTTCCGCGGCTTTTTCGTCTGCTGCCTCGAGAGCATCTCGAGCGAAGACGGGGCCCCGGTCAAAAAGGTTATGCCGTATTCCTCCACCCATTTCAGGGTCTTCTTCGCATCGAAGACACGCATGGTCACTATCGACGCCCCCACATAAAAAGAGGGACAGGGGCCTCCGCAGTGGCAGGCTCCTCTGTGGAAATATGGAGTCATGTTGAGCGTCCTGTCCGTCATGTTCATCGGGTACTGCATGATGATGTCGTGTGCCGAGAGCACCTCGTTTATGTCGTTTACCGGCACGCTCTTGGGCAGTGCCGTGGTCCCGGAGGTGCACAGGCGCAGCACCTCGTCGTAGATATGGGGGCGCTCCTCCATCCCGGGCTCTTCGTCGCTCTCCTCCGCCGTATAGTCCTCATAGCTTACGTGCCCCGCCGGTATCTCCTTATTTTCAAGGTTGTCACAAAGGACTGCCCTTACGGGCCTATGGCTGCAAAGCTCCAGGGCCCGCACCACCGTGTCCGCGGTATTGGCGGAATATATGAGGACCTTAGGCTCGTTGTGGTCGATAAGGAGGGCAAGTTCGCCGGCTGCCAGATTGTAATTTGCCGGCTGCAGAATTGCCCCGAGCTTCCTCGGAGCTATATAGGTGACGGCGAAGGCGGGGCAGTTGCGTATAGCCGTCATTACCAGGTCGTTTTTCCCGACTCCGTCAGTTTTAAGCGCGTTTGCAAGACGGTTGGCCTCCCGGTTCAAGTCGCTGTAGGTCAGCTTTGACCCGGTCTCCGGGTCGAGCACTGCCGGATTTTTCGGGTAGCGGCCCACGTTGCGCATAAAGCCATTCAGCCAGGTATATTCATGCTCAAACGTATCGATGAACATCCTGTCGTCGTAGGTTCTTTCCATAATACTCTCCTCTGTTTTAAAACAACAAAACATAAAACAACGAAGAGAATTATATTAATATTTTATATACGTGTCAACAATAACTACTACATGTAGTTTATAAAACTACATTATTATAAAAAATTCGGGGCTGCGGAAGTAGTATATATTCAAATTGCTCTGACCACACTAAGTTCACCGTTCGTCTTGAAGCGGCGCTCATGTCCCTAACACCTCGCTTCGCTCGGCGCACTCAATCGCGCCCGGCGACTCCGGTTCACTAAGTGTGTCAGGCTAATAATTTGAATATATACTACTTCCGCAGCCCCTCAGGTTTTCTATATGCTATTAAACAGAAACCGTGATTTCGCGGCCCATGTAGGTAAACTCCTTCCTTCTTGTGCCGAGCACTGCGACGCACTTCCGACCCTTTAGCGAACCGGGGAAGATATAGCTGGAGGCTCCAACCGTGAGCTCACCCCTGTCGTCATCCCAGCTTAAGAGGATATCGTTCAGGACGCCATCCTCATACGAATAGTCATCCCCGTCGTCCTCATAAAAATGAAAGCTTCCGTTGGCTCCGGGATAGATATGGAATTCGAGCGGCGTCTTGGCCTCCTCGCAGGCGTAGGACAGCTCCTTCTCCCTCGGGATTATCGAGCCCGCCCTGACGAAAACGGGTATCCTGTCCAGGGCAGAATTCACCGTGACCTCGACTCCGCCGTAAAATCTCTCGTGCGTATATAAGTCATACCAGGCGCAGCCCTCCGGCAGATAGCACCTGACCGTAGTATTGGCCGTCGCCAGTATGGAAGAATTCTTTCCGAAGAACATCGGCTCCGTAACCGGGCAGACCAGGAGCGAGGGGCCGAACATATACTCATTGTCCACCCTTATGGCCTTATCGTCCCTCGGGAAATCGAAGATCAGCGGCCTTATCATGGAGCCGTCTCTTAAAAAGACATTTCCCGCAACCGAGTATATATAGGGCATGAGCGAATATCTCAGGGCTATGCTCTTGGCG
Organism: Lachnospiraceae bacterium; assembly: GCA_017453965.1. GTDB lineage: Bacteria > Bacillota > Clostridia > Lachnospirales > Lachnospiraceae > NK4A144. The sequence continues at coordinate 10,642 of JAFTEI010000028.1, read as the reverse complement.
ATCGAGTCATAGAACACCTCCCCGGGCTTGCCGAAATTCCATATCTCCCGGGCGGTATCGGTGCCGTGAGAGCGGAACATCGGCAGGAAGACCCCGTACTCGAGCCAGCGCACATAGAGCTCGCGATAGGCCAGGTCGTCCGTGCCCTCTTCGTACTCTCCGTGCCAGAACCACTTCGGATTGGGGTCGTTATTGCAGCCGCAACCCCTCTTCTCCCAGTTTTTATCCACCACAAAGAAACCGCCGATATCGAGGGTCCACCAGGGCATTCCGCTGAAGGCCATATTTATTCCCTCTACTACCTGTTTCTTTAAGGTATCCCAGCTGGCGGAGACATCTCCCGACCATAACATCGTTCCGTATTTCTGGATTCCGGCATAGCCCGAGCGCGTCAGGTTCAGGACCCTCTTGTGGGGGTTCGTTATCCTCTGGTTTTCGAAAATTCCCCTGGCGTGGTAGAGCGAATAGAGATTGGCCCTCTGCTGTCCCAGGAACTTCTCGTGCTCCCGTCCGACCAGCTCAAACCTCTCCCAGGGCTCACGCATATATTTTCCGCTCCAGTCCGGTCCGGTAAAGGGCTCCGTGGAATCGCACCACCATGAGTCAAAGCCGCCGCTGAAAAGCTCGCTGTTGCACTGCTCCCAATATGTATTTCGCGCCTCCTCGTTAAAGGCGTCGTAGGTGCATAAGTCCTTCAAAAGAAAGCCCTTTTCCTTCATCTCGTCGTGATCCTTAGTGCCCGAGTTCATATTGGGCCATACCGAGACCATGGAATGGACGTTTAAGTCCTCGAGCTCCTTAGACATGGCCTTTAAGTCGGGGAAGCGCTCCTTATCCACGACCTTTGACCCCCACTCGTCGTCCTTCCAGGTCTTCCAGTCCTGCACCACGCAGTCCAGACCTACGTTTATCTCCCTGTAGCGCCTGGCGATGTCGACGAGCTCCTGCTGGTTCTCATATCTCTCCTTGGACTGGATATAGCCGAAGGACCACTTGGGCAGAAGCGCCGCCTTCCCGGTGAGCATCCTGAAGCCGGCTATGATATCCTCCATCCTTTCGCCGGTCACGAAATAGTAGTCGAGCTGCTCCACGTTCTCCATATGTATATAGGAGCCCCTCTCGTCGTCGTTGAAGGTCATCAGGCACCCGCAGTCTATCAGTATCCCGTAGCCCTTGCTGGACACAAAGAAGGGAATTGGGGTACGCATATTGTGTTGATAGAGGTACTGGGTGTGTCCGCGGTAGTTGAAGATTCCCTCTTCGGCCTGGCCCAGTCCGTGAATGGACTCGTCGGGGGCAAACTCGAATTTGAGCTTGGCCTTGTAGGCCATCCTCTCCTTGACCGGGCGGAGGTTCTCAATGAAGTTTCTCTCGCCGTCCACAGTCTTTTGCCGCCTTATTATGGGCTCCTCCCCGTCTGTGGAATAGAACACGACCGGGGTTTCGGAGAGCTCCTTTCCCCCCTCCTGCAAAAGCTTCTCTCCGCTTAAGCCTATCCAGGTGAAGCGGCTGTCGTTCTTATTCACCTCCACCTTAAGGCCTCCCGAGGAGACAGTGTATTTTTCCTCATCCTCCCTGGCGGAGAGCAGGGGTATCGCGACGCTCTCAACGCCGATGGCCGAGATCGCCGCAAAGTCCTCGGCTGGCGTATATTCGCATCTTATGATGTTCTCGCTTATGGAGCGGAAGCGGAAGCTCCCCTCCCTTGTCTTTATGCAGACCTCATCCCTGTGCTCACAGGGTAACAGTGTTTCTTCGATCATGGTAATCCTCCTGAATATTCTATGCTGGAATGCCCGCGGCCACGGTTTAACCTTTGACTGCTCCAGCGGTCTGTCCGCCGACGATGTATCTCTGGCACAGCAGATACATTATTATAACAGGTGCACAGGTCAATAATACATCGGCGCAGATAAGATTCCAGCTCATTTCATATTGCCCGAAGAAATTATAAATTGCAAGAGTCATCGGCCATTTCTCCGAGGTATTTAAAAAGTACAGAGGCATCGTAAATTCATTCCAGGTATTTAAGAAGCAAAGTACCGAGGCCGTGATCAGCGCCGGCTTTAAGAGCGGCATCACTATACTGAAATAGAGCCTTAAGGGGGAGCAGCCGTCGAGCACCGCCGCCTCGTCGAGCTCCACGGGCACCTTGGAGACGAAGCCGAAGATCAGGAAGACCGTAAAGGGCGTCTGCATCGCCACGTATAAAAGGATGATGCCAAGGGAGGTATTGTTAAGTCCGGTAAGCTGCATGACCTTGGTCAGGGCCACGTAGTTTACCGGGATCACCATGCCGAGGATCACGAACATATATAAGAAGCTCACGAAGCCGCTCCTGCGCCTCGAGAAGATATAGGCCGCCATGGAGCCGAAGAGAACTGTCACGACCGTCGAAACTCCGGCATATAAAAGGCTGTTTAAAAAGCTTCTGACCAGTTTACCCTTTTCAATTACGGTCGCAAAATTTTCCGGGTGCCAAAGCTTCGGCAGCTGGGCGGAGATCGCCATAGTCTCGCCGTCGGCCTTGAAAGAATTGATTATTATAAGGACCATCGGAACTATCACCATAAGTGAAGCCACCCAGGCCAGGATGTTCTGCAGAACGGCCTGTGTAAGATATGCGCTGCGCTTACTCATCACTCAACCACCTCGTCTTTCGTAAGTATCTTTATCATAAAGAAGCCGATTATCACCATGAAGATGAACATTACCGAGCTAATGGTCGTGCCCTCCGCGTAGAGGCCCTTCGACATCATCTTGAATACTGCGGTGTACATTACCTCCGTGCGGTGTCCCGGGCCGCCGTTGGTCAGGGCGTAGATTATGTCGAAGACCTTGAGGCCGTAGAGGACGTTTAAGACTATGGTGACCGCTATGGTCTGTTTTAACATGGGCAGGGTTATGTAGCGGAAGCGCTGCCAGCCGTTGGCCCCGTCGATGGAGCCGGCCTCGTAATAGACCTTAGGTATGGCGGCTATACCGGCGATCAGCATCGTCATGATGTAGCCCGTGCCTCTCCAGATGTCCACTCCCATTACCGAGAAAAAGGCGATCTTCGGATCTACCAGCCATTTCATCGCCAGGGCGTCGAGGCCTATGGCCCTTAGAAAGTTATTTAAAAAGCCCATCTTGGGATTTAAGATAGAAGTAAAGGTAAGACCGGTGACCAGTATCGGAAGCACCGAGGGCATATAGAGGACGCCCCTGTGAAAATTCTGAAACTTAATCTTGGAGCTTAGGGCTATCGCGAAGAGCAGGCCGAGACCGGTCTTGAATACCGTGGTCACGATCGTGAAGAGCAGCGTATTTTCGATGTACCTTAGATAGTCGCTGTTCCCGGAAAAGACCTCCGCGAAATTTTTGAAGCCGACAAAGTGCAGCTCGTTGGAATAAGCCGACCAGTCGGTGAATGAATAACCTATACCGATAAGTCCCGGCAAAACGCTGAATATTCCGTAGATTATCACGGAAACAAGAGCAAAATACCAGGGATAAACAATGTTCTTTTTCAACCTTTCTCCCTCCCGTTAAATACAATCAGGTTTACATAAATCTACAGCAGGGTCTCACACATTCCGACCCAATCCTGCCTCTTATGACAGAAATTTTATCCCTTGCCCTCCCCTCTCTCCATGCAAGAATACGTCTGATTTATGTATTTTTTTTACCGTCTCTGCTATACTAATTCCATGTTTAAAAAAAGACGGGATATCCAGAGCATTTTAACGACATATTTTACCCTCATAACCGCCCTCCTCCTAGGTGCGCTCTCCGCGATCTTCTCCCTGATCCAGTACAGGACCCTAAGGGCCAATGCCCTGGAGGACCTGCGCCACGGCTGCAATTCCATCGGTGAAAATATCGACCTGCAGATCGGACAGCTCGACACGATCTGCTTAAACTCGATAAATTCCTCCGACCTTAAGACCACCTTTGACGAGTACCTCGAAAGCCAGGAGGAGCCCTATACCAAAAACCGGCTGAAGCGCCACCTCACAGAGGTCCTGATGGAGCTCAAGGGCTTCGACTATTCCATAAGGCAGCTCAATATCTACGATATGGAGGGAGAGGGCTACGGTGTCGGCAATCACAACGGGGCTCTGTCCGAGGCGGATAACGACCCCCGGTTCCTGCGCTCCTACGCCGCCAACGGCCGGATGTATATAAATGTCTCGCCTGCGGATTCCTTTAAATCCGAGCGCTCCCTCACCGCCGAAAACGAAAAATATTTTTCCATATACAGGACGTATTTCAATTCCTACCACACGCCCTTAGGCTTTATCTGCGCGCGCAAATACTACGACATCGTCTTCCGCTCGGCCCTTAAGCCCTCCTTAAGCTATTCCCCGGAAATAATAATCTACAATGCCGCCGGGGAGGTCATCTTTCCCTATGAGGGCAGCGCCTATGCAAGCTTTCCCTATCTCGACTACCGCGACCGGGAGGGCACGGCCATATATAACCACGCCTCCGGCCGCCGGGAATACTGCTGCTATTACGACTTTAAAAACTGCGATTTTACGATAGTGCTGGCCGTCGGGGATTCGGAATTCCTCTCCCCCGTCTACCGCTCGCTGACCTGGACCTTTCTCCTCTTCGCCCTGGTCTTCGGCTTAAGCCTCGTGCTCATAGCCTACCTGTCGCGAAAGCTCTCCACCCCCATCCGCCGGATCTACCATTTCCTCGCGGAGACGGAGGCCGGGAGCTCCGTGGAGATAGAGCTCGAGGATACAGGAATAAGAGAGATAGACAAGCTCAAGGCTTCCTTAAATGAAAATATACGTTCCAGGGATGCCGCCGTAAAACAGATGATGGTTCTTAATGAACAGGAGGTACAGGCCCAGATGCTCGCCCTCCAGTCCCAGATGAACCCCCACTTTCTCTATAATTCGCTCTCCAGCATCGCGGAGATGGCCAACGAGGGTCATACCGACCAGGTGGAAAAAATGGTCTATAATATATCCCAGATCCTCCGCTATATCTCCTCGAACCGGAACCAGCTCACGAGCATAGAGGAGGAGCTGGAGCTCACGGATATGTATCTGGAATGTATGTCCCTGCGCTTCGGGGACGCGCTCGAATACAGCTTTGAGGTGGACGACGACCTCCTCGACCACCAGATACCGAAGCTCTGTATCCAGCTTCTGGTCGAGAATGCCATAAAGTCCGTGACCGCCGGGGCGCCGCCCTGGAGGATAAGCGTAAAGGGCTATTCGGAAAACAACGCCTTTTATATACGGGTGGAGGACAACGGCAGCGGCTTTGACCCGGAGATCGACAGAAAGCTTCGAAGCCAGATGGACGAAATTTTAAGGACAGGTACCCTCCCCTCCCTGAAAATAGAGGGCATGGGCATACTCAATATCTTTATCCGCTTATATCTCTTAGACGGCATCACCTTTATCTTTGATTTCGGAAACAGGGAAGAGGGCGGAGCATTTGTTACGATAGGCAGGCATATAAATGACGATAAAACTTGAACACTATAATATCCTACTCGTAGATGACGAATACCTTCTCCGGCAGTCGGTCTCCCGGCTCATAGGCTCTCTGGACGAGGCCTTTAAGGTCACATCGGAGGCCGCCAACGGAGAGGAGGCACTGGAAATATTGAAGAAGGAAAGCATACACGTCGTCATAGCGGATATAAACATGCCGGTCATGAACGGACTGGAGCTTTCCAAAAAGATACGGGAGCACTACCCCGATATCCTCATAGTTTTGCTGACGGGCTTTGCCGAATTTTCCTATGCGCAGGAGGCCATAAGGCTGGGCGTCTTCGACTACCTCTTAAAGCCGGTTTCAGACGAGGATCTCTCCTCGGTATTTTACAAGCTCCGCCTAAAGCTTTCCCAGCGCTATATGCTGGGGGAGGACGAGGCTTCGCTGGGCCGCGACTCCAAGGAGCACGTGGACTACGCGGTCTCCTATATGCAGGAGCACTATATGGAGGATATCGACATCGGCGCCCTCGCGGATTCTATGGGCTTTACCCCGGCCTATCTGACCAAGCTTTTCAGCCGCTACGTCGGCGAGACGCCGCTTAAATTCCTGACCGGAATAAGGATTCACGAGGCCAGACGTCTGCTCCTCGAGAGCACCCTGACAATTAAAGAGGTCGGGGAGCACGTGGGCTACCCCGACCAGTTTCATTTCAGTAAGACCTTCCGTAAATATACGGATATGAACCCCTCTGCCTATCGGAAGCAGGGGTTGGAATGATTAAATTGTTTCAGGCCAAGGCCCCGGGGTGCTGTCGCGCTCAGCGAGCCAAAGCCGCGGGAGCTTACCTTATTTCCAAGCCTCGTCTCCTGCTGCCTGAGCGAGCTGTGTCCTTCCGTCGTCGATCGCCTTGAGCACCTCCTCAGGAGTCATATCGCCCATAAACATTGCCGCGAGATTGGTGGAGATATCCATCCACTGCTCGTTGAAATAGGTAACAACATCCTGAAGCACCATTCCCGAATGAGCATCGTCATAGCTGTCCAGGAAAGTCTTTGTCATATCTGAATACTCAGGTGTCTGGCCGACCTCAAAGGGTACGTTCTCGACGTCTGCAGCCGTATCTATAAGGTACTGGATGCTCTCCTTGGTCGTGATGTACTCAAGGTACTTCTTTGCCGCATCGATGTTTGTGCTGCCGGAATAGATGAACTTGCTGGGTCCGGTAGGATGTACGTTTAAGTACTGGTTGTCGAGCAGAGGAAGCAGGAACATTCCGAAATCCTCCTCGGTATAACCTGCGGTATTGCCGTCGTTTGCTACGATATTCTTGATTGCACCGGGCTTTAAGAAGCACATCGCATATTCTCCGCTTGCCAGGAAGCTCTCAGCGTTTGCAAATTCGTCAGACATATAGTTGTCGCCGAAATACCCCTTCTGTGCGAGGTCATTGAGCTGCTCCAGAGCCTTCTTCATGTTGGCGTTCTCGGCGAAGGTCGTTTCGTTCTTGTTGAGCTTATCAATTATCCCGGGCTCGAGCTTGTCGAAGACCTGTCCGTTTTCACACCATAACATGGTCTGATGCCAGCCGTCCGCAACGGGCTCGTAGATAGGTGTAACGCCTGAATCGAGAAGCTTCTGGCAGGCATCCTCAAATTCTGCAAAGGTCTTGGGAACCGCTGTAACTCCCGCTGCCGCGAAAAGCTTCTTGTTGTAGATCATGTAATAGTCTGTGGTCGTATCATAGTAGGTCATTCCGTAGTTTACGCCGTCGACTGAGGTCTGCTCAGCTGAGAAAATATCGTAGGACGGAGCCCAGCTCTCGCCTGAAAGATCCACTGCGTTGTCCTGAACCTTGTAGGTCGTCTTAAGAGCGAAGCCGGACTGAGCCATAAAGATATCCGGGCCCTCGCCGTTGTTAAGTCTTGTCAAAAGCACATCCTGATACTGGTCAGCCGGAAGTATCTGGTAGTCCACATGGATACCCGTCTCATCCTCAAATTTCTGCCCAAGTGTCTGCTCGGCATCCTCGATCCAGTCCTGGCTCGCCATAAGTGTTATGGTGGTGCCGGAGGCTTCAGCGCTGCCGCTGTCCGCCGGTGCCTCTGTCGAATCAGCCGCGGGAGCCGCTCCAGAATCCGCCGCCGGTGCCGCAGCCTGATCTGCTGCTCCTGCTCCGCCGCAGGCAGTAAGGCTCAGCACCATGAATACGCTCAATGCCGATGCAAGTATACGTTTTTTCATACCATTTCTCCCTTCAAAAAAATACTGTTATTATTTGAGCTCGTCTCCTATAAAGGAGAACCCACCCTGTCTCAAATAATAACAGTATTGTGAAAAATCAAACATGGAAATAATGCTTGTCTTTTTGTTTATTTTTAACCGGAGGCTTTAGCCCCTTTTGCTGGTCTCGAGCTGTTCAATATAGGTCCCCTTGATATCGCTCCAGTTCTTCTCAGCATAGTCCAGCAGCTTTACGGCATAATCGTGGCTCATCTCGGGGAAGAGGAAGAAGATCGAATGCGATCCGTACTTCATGACCAGTCTCTCACAGTTTTTGATCCAGTCGTCTATATCGCCCGAATAAACCTTGACCCAAATGGATTTACCGGCCGCGATGGCCTTGTCGTAGATCACGTCCCAGTCGGGAAGAGTCCCGTCCGGGCCGGCGTCGCCGCTCGTCCACTGCAGAGCCTTTATCCCCTCCACCTCCATAATGGCGTCGAGATGCCTTATCGCGTCGGGGCCGTCCAGGTGGTAGAGCACGTTGTCCACATGCTTTGACTGCTCCTTTAAGGAATCGAGCACATACTCCCTGAAATGCTCCGGGGAGATCATCGCCGAAAGGTCGCACTGCAGTTTTACGGTACGCCCCTCTCCCCATATCTGGAACACAGTATAGGCGCTCGAATTGTCCGCCATCTTCACCGCGTCATAAAATCTGTCGTAGTAGTCGTAGTAGAGGTTTGTGATCTGATCCACCCTCTCCTTGACGCTCTCTCCGTCGGAGATCATGTCCATGAGGAGATTTTGATTGCCCCTCAGGGAGGCCAGCACGTCCACATTTTCCATGAGGTCCGGAATATCCACGGGGAAGTCCTCTCCCGCAAGCTCCTTACACCTTTTAGCCAGGGCAAGATGCTCCTTGAACCAGGCGTTGTCCGGATCGAATTTAAAATCCCCGACGTCGTCCCACTCGTCGTCCTCGTCTATGCATTGCTCAAACCACACCGTATCAGGGTTGAAATGAATGTCACTCCCAAGGTAAGAGGCCAGGGAACCGGGGCCGAAGTCTATGTTCAGATTCGGGAAGGCCTCTCCGAGAAATTCGTGGGTCTCGCAAAAATATCTGTAGCGGGCCACTATCCTGTCGGCGTTCCTGTACTTGTCCTCCATATCCTTCCACTTCAATTCCTCGGGCAGGCCGTACATATTTCCCTGACACATTATCTCGCCGTCTATAACGGGCTTTCCCGGTGAAAGGGCCTCGATCTCCGGCTTCCTCGCGATAACGCACATAAGAGGCCTTCCGGTATTTGACTGCTTCCAGTAATTAGTCCATTTCTGCTTTGTTTCTTCCCAATTATCCTTGTACTTCATCTCAACCTCCGGATAGAAATGTTTTAAATAGTTGATCGTTTGAACAGTTTTAACAGTTCGAACAGCTTGAACGCTTCGAGCAGTTTTAACATTCTGAACAATTTAAACGATTAACCTTTTGTGTTCCAGGGAACATTGTAATTTTAAAGTTTGATATAGTCAATAAGGAATAATTGATTTATAATAACCATTATTTGATTTGCAATGTTTCACTAAAGGAGGTCGAGCGGCAGCTTAAACTTTGCTTCATTGCCAGCCGCTCTGGCTGATTTGCTTTCAGCAAATCAGTCACTATGTTTTACTAAAGGAGGTCGAGCGGCAATTTATACTTTGCTTCATTATGAGCCGCTCTGGCTGATTTGCTTTCAGCAAATCAGTCACTACGTTTTCACTAAAGGAGGTAAATATGTCCAGCAATAAGGTTCTTTCGGAGCTTCTGGGTTACAGGAAAAGCATCCGCGTCATCGACGCCACCCTTCGCGACGGCGGTCTCGTCAACGACTTCTATTTCGAAGATGAATTCGTCAAAAAGCTTTATGAGACCAATATCCACGCCGGAGTTGACTACATGGAGATGGGCTACAAGGCTTCGAAGGAGATCTTCGATCCGGATAAATTCGGCAAGTGGAAGTTCTGCGACGACGACGATATCTTCGACGTCATCGGCGAGAAAAATCCCGATCTAAAGCTTTGCGTAATGGCCGACGTAGGGCGCTGCGACTACAAGACCGACATCCGGGAGCGCGCAAATTCTCCCCTGGATATGATCCGGGTCGCGACCTACATAAACACTCTGCCCACGGCCCTCGACATGATTGAGGACGCCAAACGCAAGGGCTATGAGGTGAGCTGCAACATTATGGCTATCTCCAACGCCCAGGAAAGCGACGTCCAGGTCGCCCTGGATATGCTCGGGAATTCACCCGTGGACGTGCTCTACATCGTGGACAGCTACGGCGCCCTCTACCCTGAGCAGATCGCCCGTATCGTGGATCTGTATATGGAAACAGCTGAAAGATACAATAAAAAGGTCGGAATCCACGCCCACAACAACCAGCAGCTGGCCTTTGCCAACACGATTGAGGCCGTAGGAGACGGCGTAGACTATCTCGACGCGACCTACTTCGGAATGGGCCGCGGCGCCGGAAACTGCAATATGGAAAACCTGCTGGGCTTCTTAAGAAATCCCAAGTACAAGATCTTCCCCGTCATCCAGTTTATCGAAAACTGCATGACCAAATTGAAGGAGGACGGAGCGCTCTGGGGCTACGATCTACAGTACCTTATGACGGGACTTTTAAACCAGCATCCCCGTTCGGCCATCTCCTTTACTAAGGAGCAGCGCACAGATTACACCGAATTCTACAAGGAGCTCATCTTCCACGATTGAGCTGATGCAGAGTTTAAGTTATAGTGAACGACAAGTTTTTAATGTCGTTCACTATAAAATTTATTCATCGCTTCCAGCACTGCTGAAACCTCTGCCTCATACAGTGCGCCCTTTGCCCCGTTGGCAGGGACTGTCAAAATAAGAATCCTCTTTCCCTCCTTATCAGTATCCTCTTCAAGAGTAAAGGTCAGGCTCTTCCCCGCTTCG
>JAFTEI010000284.1 GCA_017453965.1 Lachnospiraceae bacterium | reverse complement strand
CGATAACAACAACGAGCCGGAACCGACACCTCAGCCTGAGCCTGAGCCTGAGCCACAGCCTCAGCCTACAGTGAACAAGCTGACCGTAAACAAGACTGATATAAGTTTCGGAACGATCTCACCGTCGGACCAGCCCAGGCCCGAAGGCTTTACCGTTAAGAACGAGGGTACCGGCAATGTGAACCTGGTCTGGAATATAGTGGATCCTTCGGGAATCTTCTATGTACAGCTGGACGGAGGCCCGGGAACGGCGGTCAAGCCCGGCGCAAGCTTAAAGGGAAGCGTCGGAGTGCAGGGCAGCGGCTACAAGCCCAATGACTATTCGGCGACGGTGGTGATAAGTGATGGAAACGACCCCTCCAACCAGGTCACCTTCAGAGTATCCTTAAGGGTCGAGAATGCCAAGCCTTCGGTGACGAAGGTCAAGATATCTCCCTCGAGCATAAGCCTTCAGCCGGGAAATTCGGTGAAGTTCGACGCGGTGGTGACCGGAGACAACAACCCCGATACCTCGGTGGAATGGAAGGTTCAGGGAGCGGATTCCTCAGACACGAGGATAAGCTCTGACGGGTCTTTAAGCGTAGGTAAGGATGAGACATCTTCCTCTCTTACGGTCCTGGCGATATCCAATCAGGACAGCGACAGGAAGGACTCGGCCAAGGTCAGCATAGCCAAGGGGAATTTCACCGTGAACGCGATCTGCGACCCCTATGAGGGAGGCTGGATCGACGGACAGGGCAGCTATGAGACCGGCGACAGGGCAGTGCTCACGGCTATACCGGACAAGGGCTACACCTTTGTGGAGTGGCTGGACGGCCGTGGAAACTGGGTATCAGGCCAGAAGAGCTTCAAGACTGACAAGATAACCGGAAATGTGGAGTATGTCGCTGTATTTGAAAAAAGCGGCTGTCAGATAAATGTAAAGAGCGCCGACAAGGACAGAGGAAGCGTAGAAGGCGGCGGAAGTGTGGAATATGGCGGAAGCATGACCATAGAGGCCAAGCCCAAGAGCGGCTACACCTTTGCCGGCTGGTACGAGAAGGACAAGCTTGTCAGCAAGGACAAGAAATACAAGATCAAGGATATAAAGAAGGATCACACCTATTACGCGGAGTTCTCCAGTGAGAAATTCACTGTAAAGATAACTCCCTCTCCCTCCGAGGGCGGTAAGGTCTCGGGCGACGGAAGCTTTAAGGAAGGCGAGTCCACCACGATCTCCGCGACGGCCAACAAGGGCTATAAATTTAAGGGCTTTATTTTAAATAACCAGGTCGTTACCACCGAGAGCAAGTTCAAGGTCAACAAGATCGACCGCGACTTAAGCTTTACGGCCTACTTCGAAAAGGACGGGGTAAAGACCTATACCATAACCTCAGGAGTTGCCAACAAGGGCGGAGTTATAAGTCCTTCGGGCAAGACTGCCGTAGCGGAGGGCAATTCCATAACCTACGCGATGGCGCCCGAAAACGGCTATGCGGTACTTGCGGTAGCCGTAGACGGAAAGCAGATAGGAGCGGTGACCTCCTACACCTTCAAGGATGTGAAGGGTGACCACACGATAGCGGTTGCATTTGCACCGAAGCAGAATTCGGTGGCCCAGGTGAAGATGGACAAGATAATCTCCACTGAGGAGGCGGCGGCGATAGCAGTTGCCAAGCTGGAAGCAGCGGGCGGAGATGCAGAGGAGAGGGGCTCCAACGTTATAACCGCGGCGGAGTACGCGGCGATGAAGAACGGAGGAAGCTCAGGACAGGCTTCAAGCTCTTCCGGAAAGACCTCGGGCTCTTCGGGTAAGTCCAGCAGCTCCAGCAGCGCGGCGGCTTCAAGCGCTCCCGCGAAGACCGAGGACAGCGTAGAGGAGATAGTTATACCTCAGGAGCAGAACCTCATAGGTATGGACGATACTGAGGGGCTCGGAGAGGTAGTAGACACCTATAATCCCGATATGGCTACCGGTGTTTACCAGTCGCTGGATATCACCGAGGAGACAGCCGAGAAGCTCATAGACGCCGGGGATGACTCGATACTCATCAACCAGGCCTATGAGGACGGGTACCTCAACATAATCATCAATAACGACCTGCTGGTGCCCGGAGAGGACGACGACATCCTGACCAACGACAGGACAGTCAAGAACTTCGATCAGGTGGTCAGCGCAGCTCTTACAAAGGAAGAGAAGCTGGCAATGATGAACGGAGAACAGATAATGCTGAGCTTCACGGTATCCGGAGCAGAGGGCGTGGACGAGGAAGAAGAGAAGGTCATGGGCGCGATCAAGGGCGTGGCCGTGGACAAGTACCTGTACATGACCTTGCTCAAGTCGGTAGGCGGAGCACCCGAGACAGTGCGCGAGCTCAACAGCGAGATGGAGATCACTCTGGAGATACCCGAGGATTTAAGGAACGAGAACACCAAGTTCTGTATCATCCGTGACCACGACGGCCAGGTAGACGTACTGGACGATATAGACAGCGATCCGAATACGATCACCATAAAGACTGACAGATTTTCACCCTATGCACTGGGTCACTACGGCAAGGCTAAGGGCGGAGTGCTGGGAGGAATTCCGGTCTTCGTATGGATAATCATAGCAGTAGTTGTAGGAGTTGTGCTCACGTTTATTATACTGACGTCTTATTCAAAGGCGAAGCTTAAGAAGAGGGCGCGCAGCAGAAGAGAAAGAGAGAGATAAAGACATTGCAGGATCCGGCGGCCAGCCTATGCCAGTTCAGGATAGCCAGGGCCGAAGGGATAAAAAATTTACGTAAGCTCTGCCACAGGCAAAAGAGGCTGCGTATAATATAATAGAAGGACATAAGGGTCCGGGAAATAAAAGAGAGAATTAAGGAGGATAAGATGGATATGGATAACTTAAAGGATGAACTTAAGAACGAGATAAAGGATATGAAGATCAGTGACGAGGAGCTCGAGAGCATCAACGGAGGTTTCAAGGAGACAGCCTCACTTCCCACAAAGGGAATGAACATCAAGTGTCCCATATGCGGCAATTCCAAGAGCTTTGGAAACGCACTCTTCGATCAGAAGGTGGGCAGTGTAGAGTATCACTGCAACGAATGTGGACAGGATTTCGTCTGCTACGACAACCAGGTAGTTTTGAAGAACAACTGGATCGGCTTATGCAACAAGAAAAATTACGCTTACCCGTTTGCATGATCAGATATGCAGGGAAACAGGACTAAGCTAACACTACTGCACTCCAATGATATACACGGGGATTTTATGCCTTCGGAAAAGGATAACTTCTTTTCCGGGGGCATATCCCTGTTATCGGGGTATGTATCAAAGGTGAGGGCAGAGGAGGAAAATGTAATATATGCCGTTGCGGGCGACTTGTTTATGGGCTCTGTGGTGGACAAGGAATACAGGGGCCTTTCGACCATAAAGCTCTTTAACGCCCTGCAGCCGGATATTTTTGAGGTGGGAAATCATGAGGTAGATTACGGGCTTTCCCATCTTTTGTTTTTGGAAAAATGCGCGGCCTTCCCGATACTGTGCGCGAACCTCTATATAAAGGAGCTGAACCGCAGGCTCTTTATGCCCTATTTTGACATAGAAAGGGGCGGAATCCGGGTCAGGTTCATAGGTGTCCTGACCGAGAGCGTGTCGGAGAAGATAAGCCAGGAGGAGCTCATAGAGACAGAGGTCGGAGTGCGGGACGTCTACAAGGAGATAGACAAGGTCTTCGCGGCCACTGACTGGGACAGGGCGGATATAACCATATTGCTGACGCATATCGGCATAGAGGAGGACAAAAAACTGGCGGAGTTCATAAAGCCGGAGTGGGGAGTGGACTTTATCATAGGGGCCCATTCCCATACCTTTATGGAGGAGCCGCTCGTGGTCAACGGGATAACCATAGCCCAGGCGGGGGTCGGAAGCGCCCAGATAGGCCGCTTTGACATAGTATTTGACAGCGATGAGAGGCGGATCGAGAGCTTTGAGTGGAAGCTCGTGGCCCCGGTGGAGGAAAAGGAGGGAGTCGTTCCCGGAAGCGCCGTAAGGACCGGGGATCTCATTCCGATAGTGAAGGAGGGGCGTAAGGGCAGAGGGATTGCTGAATTATGTAAACCTGACGGTCTCATAGATTTTTACCTCGGAAGGATGAAGGGCAAGACCGACAGCAAGTATGACCAGGTGCTCTTTACATTGGACCAGGAGTACGAGCACGGGGGCTTTCACAGGGAGACCCAGCTCATCGACCTCTTTTCGGATATATATAATGACGCCTTCAACACGGACGTCTTCTTTCTCTCCACGAACATTATCCGCTGCAAGCTTCTTGGGAAGACAGTCAAGCGGAAGGACTTCGAGCTGGCCTATCCCTATGACAATGAGGTTTACATAATGAAGCTCAAGGGAGACAGGCTTAAGGAGGTTTTCAGCCATATCTACAGGAAAGAGGCCTGGTTCGGGACTATGATCTTCTTCCTCTTTTCCGGCAGCATGAGAGTTGATTACGACAAGGTGGAATATGAGGTCAGGCAGGTGTATCATAAGGGCAGACCGCTGGAGGCGGACAGGGAGTACAGGGTAGGCATAACCTCCTATGCATATAAAAACTGCGGAATCTTCCTCGGGCTGGAGCTGGAGGGCCGGGACAGGGATATAAAGGTAAAGCAGATAAGCGCGGGGGACAGGGAGGTGCTCGAAAAATACTTCGAGTCTCACGAGTTTTTGACGTTGGAAAATGAGGGAAGGTTGAATATAATAATGTAGGATTGCGGGAGTTGCTTTAGCAACGGAGCAATCCGTGGCATTTGATCAGCAGTTATATAAGTGAAGGGCAGAGTTTTATGAGTAAGGAAGTTCTTTTAATCGGCAAGATCAACAGCTTCATAGTCAATGCGGCGGGCAAGGGCCTCGAAAAGGAGGGCTTTGCCGTTAAGCGCACGGCTCCGGACATCACCGCTATTGACAAGGCGAGAGACGAGACCAGGGTCTGGATATTTTATCTCAATGGCCCCGACGACGTAAACGACGAGCTTCTGGTCTATTTGAGGGACCATATAGCCGAGGAGCATATCCTCCTGACGCTCATAGGAAACCCCGACGAGCTAAAGGACGTGCAGGCGATTCTTCCGGAGGAGGATATAGCGAATAGCTATGAGAGGCCACTGGATGTACATGTTTTGGCCGAGGGACTGGAGCGGGCCTTCTCGAAGGTGGAGAAGGACAACGAGAAAAAGAGGATCCTGATCGTGGACGACAGCGCCCAGGCCTTAAAGACCATGAAGGGGATACTCTCCGACAAATATTCGGTCTACATGGCGAATTCGGGAGTCAGCGCCATCACCTTTCTGGCCAAGACGCAGGTGGATCTCATACTGCTGGATTATGAGATGCCGGTGGTAAACGGGCCGAAGGTCCTGGAGATGCTAAAGAGCGAGCCCTCCATCGAGGCGCCTCCGGTCATGTTTTTGACGGCAAAGGGGGATAAGCAGAGCGTGATGACGGCGCTGGCCTTAAAGCCGGTGAACTACCTTTTGAAATCCATGCCGCCGGAGGAGCTTATCAGGACTATTGATGAGTTTTTTGAGAAGAGGTAGGGGGGAGGAGAGGCAAAATGATCCAGAAGACCTATACGGTCCACAATGATGAAGAATATGCGGCGATGCTAAAGGATATCAGGTCGCTGCCGGAATATGAGAGCGCGAAGGGAAGATTTTTAATGCTGGCCATAGCCGACTGGCATATGCCGGTGATCAGGGAGACGGTGGCGAGGGCGGACGCCGACCTTAAGGATATTAAAATAGTGGCCTTTAACAATGCCAATAACGAGGCCTATAACGACCATTCAAAGCACCCCTGCGAATACAGCTTCTTCCTCTTTGACGGGGACTGCGTGGAGGTGTTTAAGCACAGGATCGG
>JAFTEI010000283.1 GCA_017453965.1 Lachnospiraceae bacterium | reverse complement strand
GGCGCTCATCGATGCCGGGGCAGATGCTGTGAAGGTCGGAATAGGTCCGGGAAGTATCTGTACGACCCGTGTGGTTGCAGGTATAGGAGTTCCGCAGATAACGGCAGTTATGGATTGCTATAAGGCTGCCAGTGAAGCAGGAATACCCATAATAGCCGACGGAGGCATCAAATATTCCGGAGATATAACCAAGGCTATAGCGGCAGGCGGAAGCGTTGTTATGATGGGTTCCATGTTCGCAGGCTGTGACGAGGCTCCCGGACAGTTTGAGCTGTATCAGGGACGTAAATATAAGGTGTACAGGGGAATGGGCTCCATCGCCGCCATGGAAAACGGCAGCAAGGACAGATATTTCCAGGAGGGCGCAAAGAAGCTCGTTCCGGAAGGAGTTGAGGGAAGAGTTCACTATAAGGGCTCTGTAGAGGACACCATCTTCCAGCTTATAGGCGGACTTCGCTCAGGTATGGGATATTGCGGTGCGCCGGATATCGAGACACTGCAGCGGGAAGGAAAGTTCATCCGTATATCTGCGGCTTCACTCAAGGAAAGTCATCCTCATGATATCCATATTACCAAGGAGGCTCCGAACTATTCGGTAGACGACAGCTTTTAAGACTGTAGGAGTGCGCGTTACATCCTGGCAGTCTTGTTTCTGATGGCTGCGGCACGTGCACGTATGAGCTGTGCGGAGATTAATATAAATTATGGTTTATTATATTATAAGTGAGTTAAAGCAGGCGTTTAAGAGAAAGCTCTGCAGGAGTTATTTTATCTGTATAGTTATCGCATGCCTGCTGGCTAATCTTGCAATAAATGTTTTCAGAGAACTGCTGTATGGTATCAATGACGGAACCTATGCCTATAATCTGATAATGTTTGCAAAGGGTTTCTTCTGGATACCGTATTACAGCTGTATAGTTTTGGCTGATATTGTTTTTGGAGAAACCTATCCGGACCCGAGGATAAGAAACCGCTCGAACCGAGGTTTGGGGAGAGCGGGCATTTATTTTGGAAAATTAATAGCAGAATGGTTGTTATTATTTATTTTTGCAGTGATTACGACCATATTGTTTCTTACAATAACGGCTATTTTTCAAATACATGACGGAACTATAGATTCTGCTGTCGTTTTAGACTTCATTCAAAATGTTGCCTATGCGTTTCCCTTATTGATGGCAGGTGTTTCCATATCGAATATGTTTCTTTTCCTGTTTGATGACAAGAGGAGATCATATCTGTTTTATATAATATTTGTCGTTATTATTCCTCGTATTATAATGCTGCTCTCTACCGATAACTTCGGAATCGCGCCTGCACATGCCATAAGAGAGCTGCTGCTGACACCCCAGTTTCAATCGCTGCAGTTCTATGCGACACTGGATATACCCAAGATAATAATTTCGTCAGTTATATATATTATAATATCAAGCGTTATCGGATGCATAAGATTTCGTAATAAGAAGTGGTGAGCGCTTGTAATTTTTCAAAGAGCGCAGCTTTTTTAAGGAGGTTAAGGATGCAGCTTGGGAGAAATGAGCCCTGCTGGTGCGGAAGCGGTAGAAAATATAAAGCCTGTCATCTTGGCTTTGATGAAAGGATAGAGGGCTTCAGGGCCCAGGGACATAAGGTTCCCTCTCATGAGATCATAAAGACCAAAGAACAGATCGAAGGTATCAGGGAGAGCGGAAAACGGAACATTGCCATTCTGGACTATGTTGCCGATCATATAAAGGCAGGAATATCCACTCAGGAGATCGACGACTGGGTGGTTGCAAAGACAAAGGAATTTGGAGGTATTGCGGCTACGTTGGGGTATGAAGGCTTTCCCAGGAGCTGCTGCACCTCTCTGAACGATCAGGTCTGTCACGGTATCCCTTCGGAGGAGGACATCCTCCAGGACGGGGATATTATTAATGTGGACTGTACAACGATATATAACGGGTATTATGCTGACTCCTCCAGGATGTTTATGATAGGAGACGTGGACGATAAGGCCAGGAAGCTCGTGGAGGACGTCAAGAAGAGCGTTCAGATCGGTCTTGACGAGGTAAAGCCCTGGAGATTTCTCGGGGATATGGGCTCGGCCATAAATGAATTCTGCAGATCACAGGGCTATACGGTGGTCAGGGAGATCGGCGGGCACGGCTGCGGACTGGATTTCCACGAGGAGCCTTGGGTAAGCTATGTTTCCAAGCCCGGGAAGGAGATGCTCATGGTTCCCGGAATGTGCTTTACCATAGAGCCCATGGTCAACATGGGAGCCCAGGAGATCTACGAGGACGCGGATAACGGCTGGACGATATATACCGAGGATGGCTCGCTTTCCGCCCAGTGGGAGGTTCATCTGGTGGTGACGGAAGACGGATATGAGATTTTGTCGTATTAAGGAGATTTAAGATGGCTATAACAGTACCGGAGGGTTACGCTCCGAAGATGAATATACGCGCTACTCAGGTGGCGATAAAAGAGGTTAAGGATTTTTTTGAAAGAGCCCTGGCGGCAGAGTTAAATCTGACCCGTGTCTCGGCTCCGCTTTTTGTTAAGCCCGAAAGCGGTCTCAACGATAACCTGAACGGTGTGGAGCGACCCGTAAGCTTTGATACGAAGGACGAGGGCAAGGTCGTGGAGATAGTCCAGTCCCTTGCCAAGTGGAAGAGATATGCCCTAAAGCAGTACGGCTTCAGCGCCGGAGAGGGGCTATACGCCGATATGACCGCGATAAGGCGGGACGAGGATACCGACAATCTGCATTCTATATATGTGGATCAGTGGGATTGGGAAAAGGTAATAAACCGTGAGGACAGAAATTACGCCACCCTGGAGGCCACCGTTAACCTGGTCTACGAGGCGCTGAAGAAGACGGAGAATTATCTTGCGCAGAAATATGATTTTCTCGAGCCGATACTTCCGGACGGGTTGTCCTTTATAAGCTCTCAGGAGCTTCTGGATATGTATCCCGGTCTTTCATCCAAGGAGAGGGAGAAGGCCTACGTAAAGGACAGGGGGGCGGCTTTTGTATCGCAGATAGGGGATAAGCTGAGCAACGGGGAGCCCCATGACGGACGGGCTCCCGACTACGATGACTGGAGCCTGAATGGGGATATTATCCTGTATTACCCTGTGCTGGACTGCGCCTATGAGATCTCGTCCATGGGCATAAGGGTCGATGAGAAATCCATGGTCGAGCAGCTGGAAAAGGCGGGCTGCCCTGAAAGAGCCGGGCTTGAATTCCAGAAGGCCCTCATAGGAGGAGAGCTTCCCCTCACCATAGGCGGAGGAATAGGACAGTCCAGGATATGTATGTATTTCCTCAGAAAAGCTCATATAGGAGAAGTTCACAGCAGTGTATGGAAGATCGAGGATGTGGCTTATGCAAGGGCACATGGCCTCAGATTGCTATAAAACTACAGTAAGCGAAATTTGTTATTTCGCTTACTGTAAAGCCTCCGGCGGATGCGCACGGATTTTGCAAGGAAATATGGCGCTTTCAGCGCCCAAAATCCGGCGCAGTAAACGACAAAACGAAAAGAGTTTTGTCGTTTACTATACGGTTGTAATTTTATGAAGGACACGATCTCCATATCGGTAAGGCAGCTTGTAGAGTTTATATTAAGAAGCGGTGATATAGACAGGAGACGCTCGGCATCGTCGACAGAAGCGATGCAGCTGGGCTCCATGATACACAGAAAGCTGCAGGAGGAGCAGAGCGGGGAGGACTATGATTACCGGGCCGAGGTGCCTTTAAAATACGTCCACGAGGCGGATGAATATGAGCTGGTTATAGAGGGACGGGCCGATGGGATCATTTCAACCGCGGATTCCCAGATCATTGTAGATGAGATAAAGTCCATATACGGAGATGTCAGGCATCTTGAGGAGCCGAAGGAGGTTCATCTTGCGCAGGCCAGGGTCTACGCCGCCATAGTTGCCATTCAGCGCTCTTTGCGCGAGATCGGGGTCAGGATGACCTACTGCAGCATCGATTCGATGGAGATCAAATATTTCCATTTTTCTTATACTATCGGAGAAATAACCCAGTTTTTTAAAGAACTCATACGTGCATATCACAGGTGGGCGGTATTTATTGTTCAGTGGAAAAAGCTTCGCAATAAATCTGCCTCAGAGCTGGAATTTCCGTATCCCTACAGAGAAGGGCAGAAGGAACTGGCTGCCAATGTGTACAGGACGATCTATCATAGAAAACGCCTGTTTTTAATGGCCCCCACAGGGGTGGGCAAAACTCTTTCCGTCACCTTCCCGGCGGTCAAAGCCATAGGGGAGGGCAGGACGGATAAGATATTCTATCTTACGGGAAAGACTGTTACCGGACAGGCGGCGGTCGAGGCCTTTAATGTCATGGTATCCAGGGGTCTGGAAATAAAAACAGTTGTTATAGCCGGTAGGGAAAAGGTCTGCCTGAATGAGGTCATGAAATGCTATCCGGATGAGTGTCCCTATGCCAGGGGCCATTTCGACAGGGTCAATGACGCGCTCTATGACCTCCTCACATCTGTAAATACCTACAGCAGGGAAGTCCTGTCAGATGCCGCTCTGAAGGCAGGGATATGTCCCTATGAGCTGGCGCTGGACCTGGCCACCTTCGCCGATGCGGTGATCTGTGACTATAATTACGTCTTTGATCCCGGAGCCGCCCTGTCGGATTATTTTGCTCCCGGCAAGGATGGAAATGAGCTCGTGCTGGTGGACGAGGCGCACAATCTCGTAGAGAGGGCCAGGGATATGTACAGCGCAGCCTTGGACAGCGCCAGGATAGCCTCCATCAGGAAGAAGCTCCGGGCGGCGGTAAGAAACGGGGAGTTTCCCAAGAGGATACCCACCAGGGCGGGTACACAGCTGGGAAAGCTCGTTAAGATACTGGACGGACTTGGCGAGGTAAACGGGGATTTTGCCGAGAATGTGGACAAGGATGAGTTTATCCTGACCGCGGGCAGAGCAATGGCGCTTTTTGAGGATATGTTGGACGCCAGGGAGCTCAAGGGCCTCTTTGACGACGAGGACATACTCAATTTCTATTTTGAACTGAGCAGCTTTAATTTCACTGCGGGCTTGTATAACGATGAAAGTTATGTAAACTATATCGAGCGGACCCATGAAAACAATATCAGATTTAAGCTCATGTGCGTCAACCCCTCCTCAAACCTTATGGAGTACCTGGGAAAGCGAAGCGCGGTCTTCTTTTCTGCGACGCTTATTCCCGTGGGATATTACATAGACCTCATCAGCGGCGACAGAAGAGATTATACAGTCTACGCGAAATCGACATTTGATAATAACAGGTGTGCACATTTCATTATCGAGGATGTGAGCTCCCTTTACAAGCAGAGGGGAGAGCAGACCTACAATAGAATAGCGTCTGTTATAAAAGATATATCCTCCCAGAGGGAAGGGAATTACATAGCCTTCTTCCCCTCTTATTCCTTTATGGACGAGGTCTATGACATATACGAAGAGAAATATGCCGACCCGGCCGCGAGGACGGTCAAACAGGATAAAAGTATGAGTGAGGAGGCGAGAAACGCCTTTCTCGAGGGCTTCAGGGAGAACAGGGGAGGAAGCCTGGTGGGCTTCTGTGTTCTCGGAGGGGTATTTTCGGAGGGCATAGACCTTCGGGAGGATGCACTGATCGGAGCGATAATAGTCGGTACGGGGCTTCCCATGCTGACAAAGGAGAGGGAGCTTCTGAAAAAGCATTTCGACCTCATGGAAATGAATGGCTTTGA
Organism: Lachnospiraceae bacterium; assembly: GCA_017453965.1. GTDB lineage: Bacteria > Bacillota > Clostridia > Lachnospirales > Lachnospiraceae > NK4A144. The sequence continues at coordinate 11,806 of JAFTEI010000283.1, read as the reverse complement.
CTATGCATACAGATTTCCGGGGATGATAAAGGTTCTGCAGGCTGCGGGGCGGGTCATCCGCACGGAGAAGGATCTCGGAGTTGTGGCGCTCCTGGACGAAAGATTTACCGGAAGGGGCTATAAAGGGCTCTTTCCGGCAGAATGGGAAAATATCACGGAAACAGACTCCTATGCGATTGCGGAGGAGGTAAATGAATTTTGGGCGAACGTAAATGAGGGTATCCCTCAATTACGCTTCGACGAAGGCTGAATCAGGTAACGGAGCAGCTATGAGTGCTGTAAAGCAGGTATTACCGGGGATAAAACCCCTTTTAATAAAGGAGAACGATTATGTGGGCAGATGAAAGTGTATTTTATCAGATTTACCCTATGGGTTTTGCAGGAGCTCCCTTTGAGAATGACGGGGTGCTAAGGCACGGCCTGAGCCGGTTTGCAGAGTGGATACCCCATTTAAAAAAGCTGGGTGTGAACGCCGTATATTTTTCACCGATCTTTGAATCGGATACACATGGGTATAACACACGTGACTATACAAGGATTGACGTCAGGCTCGGGACGAATGAGGAATTTGCGGAGCTGGTGAAAAAGCTACATGAGGAAAAAATAAAAGTTGTTATTGATGGTGTTTTCAACCACGTGGGAAGAGGCTTCTGGGCCTTCAGGGATGTGCTGGAAAAGCGCTGGGATTCTCAGTTTAAGGACTGGTTCCATATAAACTTTGACGGAAATTCCAACTATAACGACGGCTTATGGTACGAGGGCTGGGAGGGGAATTTCGACCTGGTCAAGCTGAATCTGAAAAATGACCATGTCGTGGAGCATATCCTGGGAGCGGTCAAAGGCTGGGTAGAGGAGTTCGATATAGACGGACTCAGACTGGATGTAGCATATTGCCTGGACAGAGGCTTTCTCTCCAGACTCAGACATTTCACTGACGGCTTGAAGGAGGATTTCTTCCTCGTAGGAGAGATGATACACGGGGATTACAACCAGTTTATGAACGATAACGCCTGTCATAGTGTTACGAATTACGAGTGTTATAAGGGGCTGTATTCGAGTTTTAACAGCATGAATATGTATGAGATCGTGCATTCGCTCTTAAGACAGTTCGGACCGGAGAACTGGACGCTTTACAAGGGAAAGCACCTGCTGAATTTTGTGGATAATCACGATGTCAGCCGCGTCGCAAGCATACTTAACAATGAGGAGCATCTTAAGGGAATCTACGGCCTGCTCTTTGCAATGCCCGGGATACCGATGATCTATTACGGAAGTGAGTGGGGAGTCAAGGCGGATAAGTCCCAGGGAGATCCGGCCCTGAGGCCTCATTTTGAAAAGCCGGAATGGAATTCGCTAACAGATGTTATTGCGGCTATGAGCAGGGTAAAGAGGGAGTCAGAAGCCCTTAATTACGGTGATTTTAAAAGCCTCGTACTCAAGAACAAGCAGTGCGTCTTCGAGAGGCGCTGCGGTGATAAGAGGGTGATAGCGGCAATAAATGCTGACGGCAGCCCCTTCGATGCGTATTATGATTACGGCCTGGACAGGGCGGTGGAGCTTTTGAGCGGAAAAGAGATAGACGTAAAGGGCTGTCTGCATCTGGAGCCATACAGTGTAATGTATATACAGGGGTAAAAAAGCGATGTCGATGTGTGTCATAGTAGGCGGCGGAGAGTTTGACGGAATAGATGAGCTTCCGGGAGAGAGGGACCTGCTCATAGCTGCCGATAAGGGATATGAATATCTTGAAAAGCTCGGCCTTAAACCGGATGTGATAGTGGGAGACTTCGATTCCTACGGACGCAGGCCGGAGGTTCAGGGCGTCGAGATAGTCACCCTGCCTGTGCAAAAAGATGTGACAGATATGCAGGCGGCGGTGAATATAGGCGAAAAGAGGGGCTACTGGAACTTCCATATCTACGGAGGCGGAGGGGGCAGACCGGACCACACCATGGCCAATATCCAGCTGATAACCTATCTCGCCGAATGCAGAAAGTTCGGATATATACATTACAAGAATACAATAATGACCGTTATCAGAAATAGCCAGTTCAATTTTTCTAATAATAACGAGGGCTATGTTTCCGTGTTTTCCCTAAGCGAGGTTTCAAACGGGGTGAGCATTAAGGGGCTGAAATATGAGCTGGAGAATGAGCGGCTGAACAATGCCTATCCCCTGGGTGTGAGCAATGAATTTGTGGGAAGGCCTGCATATGTGGACGTGCGCGACGGAACCCTCCTACTCATATGGGATAAGCAGCAGGCTGCAGAAGGTAAAAGACAATGATAGAGGTTTGGGTTTCCAAAGAGGTCTTTCGTTATGACGCGGATTCCCTGGTTAAGGCGTTCTTTCCGGGCAGGGTAGTGAAAAATTATCTGCTGGAAAACGTAGCAGATGATATCCTACGCTCCGAGATAAGGGGAGAAGATACAAAAACTATAGTTATCGAAATAAAGGACGCGGGATGTCTTTCCGGGGCAGATAAGTCGGATCTAAGAAACCGGTTTAAGAGGGAGCTCTACAGGGAGCTAAAGCAGGCAACCGGGAAGGACCTGCCCTGGGGAGCTCTGACGGGGGTGCGGCCTGTCAGACTTGCCTCGAAGCTGTTGAATGAAAATACAGCTCCTGCCGCTGCCGAAGCTGCTCTTCAGGAGCTGTATTTTGTCAGCGAAGAGAAGGCCAGCCTTGCGGTCGGTATCGCACAGAGACAAAGGGAAGTGCTGGCCCGGGTGCACCCTGAAACACCGAGCGGCGGGGTCCTGCCATCCTACAGTCTTTACGTGGGCATACCCTTTTGTCCCTCCAGGTGTACGTACTGCTCCTTCGCCTCATATCCTATGGAGAAGTGGAATGACAGGGTGGATGAATATTTCCGGGCATTGAAGAAGGAGCTGGAGTTCGTGCGTGATATAAAAGGAGGCGAGGCTCCCGATACTATCTACATCGGAGGCGGCACTCCGACAGCTCTGAACGAGGAGGCTCTGGAAAAACTGCTGCAGCTCATAGCTGCAAATATTAAAACAGCTGGTGCTATCGAATACACTCTCGAAGCTGGCAGGCCGGATTCTATTACAAGAGACAAGCTACGGATAATGAAAAGCTACGGAATAGGCCGAATCTGCGTCAATCCGCAGACTATGAACGACAGGACGCTGAGGCTTATCGGACGCCACCACAGTGCAGATAACATACGTAATGCCTTTGCCCTTGCCAGAGAGGAAGGGTTTGAGAATATCAATATGGATATGATCCTGGGCCTGCCAGGAGAGACTGAAGCTGACGTTAAATATACGCTGGATGAGATCGCCCGCCTCGGACCGGATGACCTGACCGTACATTCCCTGGCTTTAAAACGTGGTTCGGCCATGAAGGAGGAGTGGACGGAGGAGGTCCTGGCAGGGGAGGTCTCGGAAAAGAAAGTTCCGGAAGGGGACATTTCGGGAATGATAACGCTTGCTTCCGAAGCGGCGGAGTCCATGGGGCTTAAGCCTTACTACCTGTACAGGCAGAAGAATATCTCAGGAAATTTCGAAAATACCGGTTTTGCCAGGCCGGGGGCGGAGTGCCTCTATAACATGGTGATAATGGAGGAGGTCCAATCGCTTATAGCCTGCGGGGCAGGAACCGTGTCGAAAAGGGTCAGCCCCGATGGTAGGAAGATAAAGCGCTGTGATACTCCGAAGGACATAGAGCAGTATCTTTCCAGAATCGATGAGATGGTCGAAAGGAAACGATTGTTATTCGAAGAATCTTAGCCTCAATCCAGCATCGAACCGCAGTTCTCACAGATAAAGTAGCCCATCGAACGGTGCAGCCTTCCCTTTTCACAAACGGGACAGAGCTCTCCTTCGCCGAGTATGAGCTGGTCATCCGGCTTGGAGGTCCAGCCGTCCATTCCATCCTCCTCTGCAACAGGTTGTACGGTCTGGTCTTTCTCCCCGGAGTTCTCCGATGAAGGTTCAGATTCATAGAAGATATCGGTCTCCTCGATCTCCTCATGCTGGGAGGCCTTGGCCAGGTTTTTGATCTGCCTGGAATTGATGTACTCGTTTATCGGCGGATCCACAGAGATTATCTCGCAGCCGCAGCGCACGACTTTCGGGTCGATCGGGGTACAGTGCAGGCACCTGGCCGCTATGTGGAAAGTCTTTTTAAGAGTCAGATCTGTAAAATGTGTATATATGGTCCGGTGGAAAAGGTTCCGGTTGGCAAGGGCCACATCGATGTTTATGCCGATACCCGTAACGGAGATATCGTTTATAACGCACTTATACTCGCCCTCCAGCAGGCTGATCTTGCATTCAGTCTTTTTGTTCACAGGTATTCTGACGGCCCTGCGGCGGTTTATCTGGAAGCTGTCCTTTTCACAGGTGATCACATAGAGGTTTTTGGGAGGCTGCTCGTATTTTATCGTGACGCCGTCCCAGGTATGGGTCCTTCCGGAGCGTCTGTTCAGGTATCTTATGGATATGTTTCTGAGCATGCTGCTAAAGCGCATGATCTTACCCGAAACCACGATGGGCTCCGTGTAGATGGAATTGGGCACGCGGCACTTTATGGGAATAAGCTCGGTGTTGAAGTCGTAGCGCTTTGAATTTAAGTCAAACGATACAACAATGCTTTCATTTGTCGGAATTTCCCAAAGATACATTTTCGTTGTACACTCCCTGAAAATATAGTAAAATTATACAATAAAACTGCTGACATGGGTACTGTGTTTATAAAAAAGTACAATAAATGGATATAGTGTTACAATTCAGACCTGAGCCACGCACTCTGCTGCGTGGCTGCTGGCCAATAAAGTGTTGGATTAGGCGAGCCGCCTATCTGCGAAGCAGATTTAATTGCGGCGAGCGCTTTACAATACAGCGGTCTGACAGACCACTGTATTGTAAAGATATTGGGGCAATAATAACCGCAGCAGGCCTGTCTTCACGAATGGGAGCTTTTAAACCGCTGCTTACGTTTAAGGGCAGGACAGTTATTGAAAATACCGTGGAAACTGTTTTGTCTGCTGCCACGGGGCCTGTGGTCGTAGTGACCGGCTACCGCGGGGAGGAAATAGAGAAAATACTGGAAAGGGCCTTCGGGGAGAGGATACTGTCTGTCCGCAACAGGAACTATAGGGATACGGACATGCTGTATTCCATAAAGACAGGCCTAAGGGAGCTGCCGGACTGTGCCGCGTTCTTCCTGCTTCCGGGAGATATGCCGGCGGTAAGACCGGAGACCCTGAGACTTCTGGTAAAAGAAGCTTCTACGGCCAGGGATAAAATGCCTGGTGTTATCTTTCCGGAGCTGAGGGGGCGAACAGGTCACCCACCGCTGATCTCAGCAAAGCTCATCCCTGCAATTTTAAGCTATGAGGGAGAGGGCGGTCTGAGAGGTCTCTGGAAAAGCTGCGGGGCGGATATCCTCAGGATTCCTGTGGAGGATGAGGGTGTGGTGACAGACCTGGACACGCCTGAGGATTACGAAAAATTGGTAGAAAAATCATAATGCGTAGAGGAGGTTGGGCGAAATGGAGAAGATCAGTCAGAGCGTTGTCAAAAAGGACCACGCGCCAAAGGTTTCCGGCCGCAGTATATATGTAGCCGACTATCCCCCGGAGGGTGTGCTCTGCGGCAAGCTGCTCCACTCTAAGGTTGCCAGAGCGAAGATTCTCGGGGTTGAGGTGCCAAAGCTGCCCGAAGGATATTTTTACGTCGACGCAAGAGACGTACCCGGCGACAACAATGTAAATATCGTTCTGGACGATACTCCCGTATTCTGCAGGGATACGGTGGAGTATATAGGGGAGCCCATAGCCATGATCTGCGGGCCCGATGAAAAGGAAGTGATCCGTTTAAGGGATGAGTGTAAGGTGGCCTATGAAGAGCTGGAGCCGGTACTGGATTTTTACTCAGCCGATGAAAAGTTTTTTGATTATAACTTCGGCCACGGGGATGTAGACAAAGCCTTTGCGGAGGCGGACAAGACCTATGAAGAGGAATTTGAGACCGGATATCAGGAGCAGGCCTATCTGGAGACCCAGGGAATGATGGCGGAGCCCGAGGAGGGCGGCAGGATGTTCGTTCACGGCTCTTCGCAGTGCGCCTACTACATTCACGGAGCTGTAATGAGAGCACTCGGTTGCGGCCCCACAGGAGTGCATATTAAACAGGATGTTACAGGGGGAGGCTTCGGAGGAAAGGAGGCTTTTCCTTCGATTCTGGGCTGTCAGGTAGCGGTGGCCGCCCGCAAGTGCGGCAAGCCTGTCCGCTGTGTTTTCGACAGGCGTGAGGACATGGAATATACCTCCAAGAGGCACCCGTCATTTTGCAGGTATAAGGCGGCAGTAAAGGATGGAAGGGTCACGGCGCTGGATATAGATGTAAAGTTCAACGCAGGCGCTTATTCGACACTTTCCGCCGTAGTCCTCCAAAGGGGTATAATAGCGTCCCCCGGGATATACAATATCCCCAATGTGCGGGTACACGGAAGCGCGGTCAAGACCAACACCTCGCCCTGCGGAGCCTACCGGGGCTTCGGCGGTCCCCAGACCTTCTTCGCGGTAGAGATGTTCATGAGCCACATAGCCAGGGATCTGGGCAGGGAACCGCTGGAGTTTAAAAGGACCCACCTGGTAAAGCAGGGGGATCAGACCTCCACCTGTGGAAAATATCATTTCCCGGTGCCGATTCCGGATATGATAGACGAGGTGGTCAGGGAAAGTGATTTTGAAAACAAGCGCAGGGAATATGCCAAAGCGCAGACAGGGAGATACAGAAGGGGCATAGGCATGTCCATGTATTTCCACGGGGCTGGCTTTACCGGAGCCGGAGAGCGTGACCTCATCAAGGCAGTAGCCAGGCTTCGGAAATATAAGGACGGAAGGGTTGAGGTACTGGCCTCCAACGGAGATATAGGCCAGGGAGTCAGGACGACCTTCCCCAAGATAGTGGCAAATGAGCTAAATCTTCCGTTGGATCAGGTCTTCTACGAGCATCCGGACACCGCCAGAGTGCCGGATTCGGGGCCGACTGTAGCCTCCAGGTCGCTTATGATAGTCGGTGAGCTTCTTCGCCGCGCTGCCATAAAGCTGCGGGAGCAGTGGAAGGACGGCGAGGAACAGGAGGTAGAGGAGCACTACAAGGAGCCGGATTTTGTGATTCCCTTCTATATAGATAAGTTTGAGGGAGATGCCTATCCCACCTATGCCTGGGCGGTGAATGCGATCGAGCTGGAAATAGATACCTATACCGGAGTTGCCAGGGTGCTGGGAGCATACGGCTCCTTCGACGTGGGAACGCCCGTGGACTATAACGTGGTCATGGGACAGATGGAGGGAGGCTTCCTTCAGGGTATAGGCTATGCCTCGATAGAAAAAATGGATTACGACAGCAAGGGGCGGATTCGCAATAATTCCCTTTCGGACTACCTAATTCCCACTACGATGGATGTGCCCAGGCTTAAATGTATGCTGCATGTGGAGAAATATCCCGACGGGCCATACGGAGCCAAGGGAGCGGGAGAGCTTCCCCTGGTGGGGGCCCCGGCAGCCTACCTTGAGGCCGTCGAGCAGGCACTTGGGGGAATGAAGCTTAATCATGCGCCCTTTACGGCAGAAGATACTCTTTCTGCAATAACGAAGGAGGTGAACTGAAGATGTCGGAGATCAGGTTCAGGTTAAACGGCAGTGAAGTGTCCTATGCTGGAAGCGGGGCTGACCGTTTGCTGGAGGTGCTTAGGAATACATATCGCTGTACCAGCGTAAAATGCGGCTGCAAGGAAGGTGAGTGCGGAGCGTGCTCGGTCCTTATAGACGGAGTCCTTATCAATTCCTGCTGCGTGGCAATGGGGGCCATAGAGGGGTCAGAGGTCGTGACCATGGAGGGCTTCCGGGAGACCAGGCGCTTTGAGGTGCTGGACAAGGCTTTCGGAGAGCTTTCGGCGGTGCAGTGCGGCTTCTGTATTCCGGGAATGGTGCTGGCAGCTGAGGCCCTGCTGTCAAAAAATCCCCATCCCACCGTGGATGAGATCCGGCAAGGACTGTCAGGGAACCTGTGCCGCTGCACCGGATATAATGCCATCGTAAACGCGGTGGAGCTGGCTGCAAAGGAGGGAGAGGGACTATGGTAAACGGATACGCTGCAGCCTCGCTTGCCGAGGCATTGGAAATTCGCTCAAACCAAAAAGTAGTGCCTTATGCGGGGGGGACTGACCTCATGGTCGAAAACCGCAGCGGAGTGGACTATCTGTTTTTGGGAAAGATACCGGAACTGAGGAATATAAACGAGGACGACGAGTATATAAGGATAGGTGCGGCAGTGACCTTTACCCAGGCCCTTGAGGACAAAAAAGTGCCTGCTCTTATGAAGGAGGCTTTAAAAAGGATCGCGGCACCGGCCATTAGAAATGCGGGGACCTTCGGGGGAAATCTGGGTAACGGGTCGGCCAAGGCGGATTCGGTGCTAATAGAATTCGTCAGCGATGCCAGGCTCAGGCTCGCTTCCCGTGACAAAGAGAGAATAGTGGACGTAGATAAATTTTATCTCGGGAGAAAGAAGCTGGATCTGGCCGCAGATGAGCTGATAGTCGAGATTTTGCTGCCAAGGACCGGCCTGGACAGATACAGCTATGAGAAGGTCGGTGGCCGCAATGCCCTGGCTATCTCGAGGGTTTCCTTCGCCGGTATCTTCGATGAAAGGGACGGCAGGATAACGAAGCTGGCCGCCGCTTTCGGAGCTGTGGCGGATACGGTCCTGCGCTATAAGGATCTGGAGGAGACGATGCTGGGGAAGACGTTGGACGAGGCCAGGGAGCTCAAGGAAAAATATCTGGAAGGCTACGCGGAGCGCATGGTACTGACCCAGGGCAGAGTGAGTGCGGAGTACAGGAAGAAGGTCTGCATGAATTTGTTGGGAGATTTCCTGGCTAAATTCGGTATTTGAGGAGCTGCCTATGTTTACTGTCAACATCAATGGCAAGGAATACGAATCGGCTCACGACAAGAAGCTGCTGCGTTTCTTAAGGGACGACCTGCATCTGACGGCGGCCAAGGACGGGTGCAGCGAGGGAGTCTGCGGTACCTGTACCGTTCTAGTGGACGGAAAGAAGACAAAGGCTTGCGTAGTCCCATTGAGCAGGCTGGAGGGCAAGAAGGTATTGACAGTGGAGGGGATACCCCCGGAGGAAATGAAGGTCTACGAGCATTGCTTTGCCGAGGCCGGCGCTGTGCAGTGCGGTTTCTGTATCCCGGGCATGGTGATCTCGGCCAAGAGTCTTCTGGACGTAAACTTAAGTCCCACTAGAAAGGAAGTCAAGGAGGCCATAAAGGGGAATCTCTGCCGCTGCACGGGATATAAAAAGATAGAGGACGGCATTCTTATGGCGGCCGAATATTTCCGGGAAAAGAAGGAGATACCGCCGGCGCCGAAGAGCCTTAAGATGAACGAGCGGGCCAAGCGCATAGATGCCGCCGAGAAGGTCAACGGTACAGGAATGTATGCGGACGACCTGGAATTTGACGGAATGCTCTATGCAAAGCCGGTATATTCAAAATATCCCAGGGCCAGGATCGACAGTATAGATGTAAAACGGGCCCTGGAGCATCCCGACTGTGTGGAGATCCTGACTAAGGAGGACGTGCCCTTAAATAAGATAGGCCATATCAAGCAGGACTGGGACGTTATGATGGGAGTGGGGGATATAACCCGCTATGAGGGCAATGTTCTGGCGGTCGTCGCGACTGATAAGCCGGACAAGCTCGACGAGATAGCGGCTCTTGTGGAGGTCGGTTATACTGAGTTTACCCCCCTGACAAGTCCTTATGAGGCCCTGAGGGGAGACGCTCCGCTGATACATCCGGACGGCAACGTCATGAGCCGCGCCAATCTGGTCAGGGGAAATGCCGACGAGGCTATAAAGAATTCAAAATATGTGGTGACACGTAAGTATAAGACATCCTGGCAGGAGCATGGCTTTATGGAACCTGAGTGCGCGGTTGCGCTTCCGGAGGGAGAGGACGGGCTTTTGATCTATACCACCAGCCAGTCCATCTACGACGTCCAGAGGGAGTGTTCCGCAATGCTGCAGATACCGGCGGAAAAGGTGCACTGTCGTGCTCCTTTGGTAGGGGGCGGCTTCGGCGGAAAAGAGGATATGTCTGTCCAGCAATATGCGGCTTTAATGGCCTGGATTACGAAGAAGCCGGTCAAGGTCAGATATACCAGGCAGGAATCCCTGAGCTTCCATGTCAAGCGTCACCCCATGGAGATGGAGTTTACCACAGCCTGTGATGAGAACGGTCACCTGACGGCGATGAAGGGCATTATCATCGCGGACACCGGGGCCTACGCCTCTCTGGGTGGACCGGTGCTGCACCGCGCCTGCACTCATGCCGCAGGACCCTATAACTACCAGAATATAGATATCTTCGGGATGTCGGTCTATACGAATAACGTGCCCGCCGGAGCTTTCCGCGGCTTCGGAGTTACCCAGAGCTGCTTTGCAACCGAGATGAATATAAATCTCCTGGCCGAGATGGCGGGGATAGACCCCTGGGAGTTCAGAAGGAGAAACGCCATCAAGCCGGGGGACATTCTGCCGAACGGACAGACCGCCGACCGCAATACCAATATGGAGGCCTGTCTCGATGCGGTCAAAGATGTATTTTATAAAAATAAATATGCGGGTATAGCCTGTGGCTTTAAGAATTCCGGCACCGGCATGGGGAAGAAGGATATTGGCCGGGTGCTGCTTTCGGTGGAAGAGGGGAAGGTGCATATCAGGACCTCGGCGTCCTGCATGGGACAGGGTATAGGCCAGATGGTCCTGACCGAGATCTGCCATGTGACGAAGCTCGACCCGGCCCTCTTTGTTTTCGAAAACGCCGATACAATAAGGACACCGGATGCGGGAACCTCTACCGCCTCCCGTCAGACCGTAATGACAGGAGAAGCGGCGCGAAGGGCAGGAGAAAAGCTCGGCACTGCACTTGGGGACAAGAGCCTGGAGGAGCTGGAGGGGATGGAATTTTTCGGAGAGTATTCGGCGAAGACAGATCCTCTTGGGGCGATAAAGGAAAATCCCGTAAGCCACATTTCATATTCCTATGGGGCGCAGGTCATCATCCTGGACGATGAGGGCAGGATAACCAAGGCCGTTTCCGCCTTTGATGTGGGAACCCCTGTAAATATCCAGTCCGTAGAAGGGCAGATCGAGGGCGGAATGCTCATGGGTATAGGCTACGGTGTTACGGAGAAGGTGGAGATAGAAAAGGGGCATATGAAGAGCCGCTTCGGAACTGTTGGCTTTATGAGGGCCGATGTGGCGCCGGAGCTGGAGGTCATCCTATGCGAGCCGAAGGAGGAGGACAAGCTGCCTGTCTCGCTGGGGGCGAAGGGCTGCGGAGAGCTGTGTATGATACCGACGGCGCCGGCCTGTGCTCATGCGTACTACCGCTATGATGGCAAGTTCAGACAGAGCCTGCCGTTGGAGGATACGCCTTATAGAAAAAAGTAATTCATGAAGAAAATGGGGCTGCCGCATTGACGTAAAATATAAAAGGCTCAGCCAGTTCTAGGCTCATAGCACCTGCTCATAAACTCGGCTTGTTCTGCGCAACTCGCTTGTTTCGTGCGACCTTCGGTCTTCGAAACTGCGCTCAGACAGGTGCTCGCCCAAGCCTAATCGCAGGCACTATTCACCAAGAACTGCTGGCTAAATTTTTATATTTTGCGCCCGTGCAGCAGCCCGGCAGCCCCATTTTCTTCATGAATTATTTTTTTCTGTAAGGCGTATCCTCCAGTGGCAGGCTCTGTC
>JAFTEI010000027.1 GCA_017453965.1 Lachnospiraceae bacterium | reverse complement strand
TGAGTGCGCCGAGCGAAGCGAGGTGTTAGGGACATGAGCGCCGTTTCAAGGCGAACGGTGAACTTAGTGTGGTCAGAGCCATTTGAGTATATACTAGAGCAATCAACCCCCTTTCATATACTTATTTTAGTTTTTTTAAGTTGACTACTTTTATTTGTTTAACTATAATATTTTAGTGATTTTTTGATTATATGGTTATTTGATTCCTGAATCATCTTGCATTCTTACGGAGGAGTATATGTCGATAAAAGATGCTTTGAATTATACAGTCAAGACAAATTCTACGGGTTTGAAGCGGCCGTCCATGTCATCTGAAGAGGATATGGACAAGCGGCTGGCGGAAATGCGTAAAAACAATATGCGCAGGGCTCCCGGAGCACCCGGCGGTGCGGCGCATCCGGTAAAGCCTGCCAGACCGGCGGCAAAGAGCGTGGTAAAGACCAGGCCCATTGTCAAAGAAAAGCCTGAAAAGGCACCCGAACCCGAGGTAGATGTGGATGAATTTGCCGCTCCTCCGGTCAAGGCAAAGCCGGTAAAGGAGAAGCCGGTCAAGGAGAAAGCTGTAAAAGAGAAGCCTGAGAAGCCCGCAAAGGAAAAGAGGGGCTTTTTCGGACGTAAGAAGAGTGCACCTGAAGAGCAGAAGGTGGAAGAGCTTGAGGAGGACGATGGAGACATTATCTTCGACGATGTAGATGATTCTGCCGGGGACGGGGAAGAGCTCTTCTCCAAGGAAGATATTTCTACGCCGATGGAAGCTGTATTCGGTGAAGAGGAAGAAAAGCAGGATGACGGCATAGACGGCATCAGGGACATCAGGGATATCGAGGTCAAAAAGATCGACGAGGGACGCCTTGAGGAGCTGGAGCGGGACGACGAAGATAAGGATATGAAGATATTCAAGCCGAAGAGGGAGGCCGGAAGGTTTGAGAATCCCATGTTCAAGGGACCGGGCCCCGATCTTTCGAAGCTTGGAGATACTGCCTTCGAGGATTTGGACGAGGAGGTTGAAGACAGCGGGGAAGAAGCTGAAAAGGAGAGCCTTGCCTCAGAAAAGCAGGAGGACAGACAGCCGAAGGAGACGGAGTCTGGAAAGACTGACATTTTCGGCAAGGAGGTCCCCTTCATAGATGAGGATAAGGAGGATGACGACATTGACGCTGAGGCTAAGGACTTAAGTGCTGCCGGCGAAGACGCCCCTCACGAGGAAGCTGACAGGGAGCAGTTTAAGGATAAGGCCAAGATTAAGAAAGAAATGCGTGATAAAAAAATACCGGATAATAAGAGAGAGCTAAGAAAGAACGACGTCTTTGATACCGACGGGAACGACGATGAGCTTCCCGACAGAAATGAGGAGAAGGACAGGGGCGCCGCGATGTCCGACAGGGACAGAACCGATGTCCTGAGAAGGGAAATAGAGAGAAATGCTTCGGGTTCTTTGCCCGCAGAGGATATAAGAAAGGCAGAAAAGCCCGGGCTGGTTAAGAGGGAGACGGGAACTATCCCTACGCCTCCGCCGATAAATAAGCTGAAACGCAGACCGGTAGCTGCCGCGCCAGGCGCAGAGGAGACTGCCCAGGAGACAGCGCAGGGAGCGCCCGCACCCGGAAATGGCGTGCCGAGAAGGCGTCCCATGGCGGGCGGACAGAACGGGGCCAAGGCTCCCAGGAGGGAAGCTCCCTCCATGCCGCCTGTGAATATACCTGCAAACGTACCCGCAAATGTGCCTGCCAATGTGCCCGCGAACGTACCGGCAAATGTGCCCGCCAACGCCGCAGAAGCAAAGGGGGCAAGGCGTCCGGTCCAGAAGCGTCCCGGCCAGCCGCAGAATCCTGCGCAGCCCGGCCAGCCTCAGGCACCCCAGAATTCCCAGCAGATAAGAACGGTCAGAAATGCCAACGCCGGCGGAGTAAAGCCTCTCCGGAAGAACGCTGAAAATACAGAGAATACCGCTATACTTACGGCTCCTCCTGCTGCCGCCCAAAGGCCCAGGAAGCAGCCTGTCCAGAACAGACAGACCGTGGCAGAGAAAAAGAAGGAAGCCGGCAGAAGGGAATTTGAGAGCAGACGCAGGAACCTGAATGAGGAGGATTTCAAAGAGAGCTCCTTCCCTATCCAGATCATTTCTTATGTCGCGGTAGCAATCATAGTTATTATCGCCCTTATATGCGCTTTCAGGGGAATCGAGTTTAACAAGCTTTCGCCCCTGGTGCTTGGAATCATATCTGTGATCATGGTAGTTATGGGAATCTTCCTTGGAATGATACCCTCATTCATAACGCTGCTTATCGCGGCGGCAGCCCTGGTTGCCGGGGCGCTGACGGGCTTCTTCTCAGAGGTAGTGTCGGCTCTGGTGGTATTGCTGGCGACGGTGACGGCTCTTAAGGGGAGAAAAGGCTGATGGCTAAGCTCTGGGGAGGCAGATTTCAGGGAAGTATAGACGATAAGGCCTTTGAATTTAACGAATCCTTAAGCTTTGACAAGAGGCTCTACAAAGAAGATATAAGCGGCAGCATAGCCCATGTAACCATGCTGGGCAAGTGCGGCATTTTGAGCGAGGAGGACACCGACCTCATTATAAAGGGGCTGTCGGGGATACTCTCCGATATAGAAAACGGAAGCCTCGCCATAGAGGGAAATTACGAGGATATCCACAGCTTTGTGGAAAGCGTACTTACCGAGCGAATCGGAGAAGCGGGTAAGAGGCTGCATACCGGCAGGAGCCGCAACGACCAGGTGGCACTGGATATGAAGCTATATATTCGCAATACCATAGATGCCCTGGATGTAAACCTTAAGGATCTTTTGAAGATACTCTTAAGGCTCATAGAGGAAAACGAAGAGACCTACATGCCGGGCTTTACACATCTGCAGAAGGCCCAGAGCGTTACTCTTGCACATCATCTGGGGGCGTATTTTGAAATGTTCATGCGCGACAGGGACAGGCTTAACGATATCAGGAGGAGACTCAACTCCTGTCCCCTGGGGGCGGGAGCCCTGGCAGGGACGACCTATCCGCTGGACAGGAATATGACCGCCACCCTTCTTGAATTTGACCAGCCTACGAGAAATTCCATGGATTCAGTATCCGACAGGGATTACCTTATAGAGTTCCTGGGAGCTTTGAGCATCATAATGATGCACCTGAGCCGTTTTTCAGAAGAGATCATTATATGGAACAGTGATGAATACCGTTTTGTGGAGATAGACGACAGATTTTCCACCGGCTCCTCCATAATGCCCCAGAAGAAGAACCCGGATATAGCCGAGCTCGTGCGGGGCAAGACAGGCCGGGTCTACGGGGCGCTGATAAGCCTGCTGACCATGATGAAGGGGATACCGCTGGCCTATGACAAGGATATGCAGGAGGACAAGGAGCCGGCCTTTGACGCCATAGATACCGTGCAGAGCTCGATAGTCCTCTTTGGAGGCATGCTCGATACGATAAGGTTCAATAAGCCCAAGATGGAGGCCAGCTCCAGGAAGGGCTTTACGAATGCGACGGACGTTGCAGACTATCTCGTGAAAAAGGGAGTTCCCTTCAGGGATGCCCATTCGATCTCGGGCAGACTGGTCTTAAAATGTATAGACAGGCATTGCTCATTGGATGAGCTGAGTCTCGAGGAATTGAGGGAGGAGAGCGACAGCTTCGATGAGGATGTCTACGAGGCCATCTCGCTAAATACCTGTGTGGAAGCCAGGAAGACACAGGGGGCTCCGTCCAAGGACTCCATGGATGAAGTGATAAGGACATACAGAAAATACTTGGGGACAAACAGTCTTTGAGGGATGTAAGCCGGATATTACTGGGGATAGTTCCTCTTTAATAGAGTTGGAATAGTTTAAGCGGCTGAAGGGCAGGGCTTTTGCGGCCGCGTGAGGAGTGGAGCTTTGAGAGGCTCCGGCAAGGAGGAGATTATGGAAAAAAAGTTGAAGTGTGCCATCTTGGGCGGCACAGGCATGGTGGGTCAGAGATTTATTTCGCTGCTCGAAAACCATCCCTGGTTTGAGGTGAGCGTCATAGCGGCAAGCCCAAGGAGCGCCGGGAAGAAGTATTCCGAGACGGTGGAGGGGCGCTGGAAGATGGATACCCCGATTCCTGAGGCGGTCAGGGATATAATCGTCAGGGATGTAAGCCAGGTGGAGGAAGTGGCGAAGGATGTGGACTTTTGCTTCTCTGCCGTGGATATGAGTAAGGACGAGATCCGCGCCATCGAGGAGGCCTACGCAAAGACGGAGACACCCGTCGTTTCCAACAATTCGGCTCACAGATCGACTCCCGACGTACCCATGATAATCCCTGAGATAAATCCTGAGCATGCGGAGATCATAGAAAGTCAGAGAAAGCGCCTTGGCACAAAGAGGGGTTTCGTGGCCGTAAAGCCCAACTGCTCTATTCAGAGCTACGCCCCCGTGCTCTATGCCTGGAGGGAGTTCAAGCCCACCCAGGCCGTGGTCTCCACCTATCAGGCCATTTCAGGAGCCGGCAAGACCTTCGCTGACTGGCCGGAGATGGAGAGAAATATCATCCCGTTCATAAGCGGAGAGGAGGAAAAGAGCGAGAAGGAGCCCTTAAAGATCTACGGTC
>JAFTEI010000282.1 GCA_017453965.1 Lachnospiraceae bacterium | reverse complement strand
CAGATGCTATAATCGCGACAGTTTAGTTTTTAGGAGGTAATTTATGTCCAGTCTTTCATTGAAAAACATCTGTAAAGTTTATCCCAACGGCTATGAGGCGGTTAAGGACTTCAACCTTGAGATCGAGGATAAGGAATTTATCATCTTCGTAGGTCCTTCCGGCTGCGGAAAATCCACAACGCTCCGTATGGTGGCGGGTCTTGAGGAGATTTCCTCCGGCGAGCTGCGTATCGACGGCACTCTTGTAAATGACGTGCAGCCCAAGGATCGTGACATCGCCATGGTTTTCCAGAATTACGCGCTTTATCCGCATATGACCGTTTACGACAACATGGCCTTCGGCCTTAAGCTCAGAAAGGTACCGAAGGACGAGATAGACAAGCAGGTCCGGGAGGCGGCGAAGATCCTCGATCTTTCCTCTCTCTTAGACCGTAAGCCGAAGGCCCTTTCCGGAGGACAGAGGCAGCGTGTGGCTATGGGACGTGCCATAGTCCGTAATCCCAAGGTCTTCCTTATGGACGAGCCGCTGTCAAACCTGGACGCAAAGCTTCGTGTGCAGATGCGTATCGAGATAGCAAAGCTCCATCAGAGACTTGGAACCACAATTATATATGTTACCCATGACCAGACAGAGGCTATGACTTTGGGAACCCGTATCGTAGTTATGAACAAGGGCGTGGTTCAGCAGGTGGACACTCCCCAGAAGCTCTACGATGAGCCGCAGAACCTCTTCGTTGCAGGCTTCATGGGCTCGCCCCAGATGAACTTCCTCGATGCAGTTGTGGATAAGAACGGAGATACGGCGCTGTTAAAGGTTGCAAACCACTCTATCCCTCTTCCTCCCTCAAAGTCGAAGAAGCTTATCGACGGAGGCTACGTAGGAAAGACCGTTACCTTCGGTATCCGTCCCGAGGATGTATATGATTCGCAGATCGCCGTCGACACACTTCCCAAGGAGGCAAGCTTCGACGCTACGATCAAGGTTTATGAGCTTCTCGGAGCGGAAGTATTCCTGTATTTCGATTTAGGAGACTTCCCTATGACAGCCAGGGTAGACCCTCGTACAACGGCCCAGAGAGGCAGTAATTGTAAATTTGTTATGGATACGGAAAAGATTCACGTATTCGACAAAGAGACGGAGAAAATAATAACAAATTAAGGAGATGAATGCATATGTTCTATATCGGAATTGATCTTGGAACTTCTGCAGTAAAGCTGCTTTTGATGGAGAGCAGCGGAAAGATTGAAAATATCGTTTCAAAGGATTATCCCATTGAGTTTCCCCATCCGGGCTGGTCGCAGCAGAACCCCGAGGACTGGTGGAAGGCCGTTAAGGAGGGAGTACGGGAGCTTATAAAGGACGTCGACAAGGACAAGGTGGCGGGTATTTCCTTCGGCGGACAGATGCACGGTCTTGTTGTACTGGATAAGGATGATAAGGTTATCCGCCCGGCGATTTTGTGGAATGACGGCAGGACCATCAAGGAGACTGAGTATTTAAACAATGTCATAGGCAAGGAAAAGCTTTCCGAATATTGTGCAAATATAGCCTTCGCCGGCTTTACCGCTCCGAAGATCCTGTGGATGAAGGAAAACGAGCCTGATAACTTTAACCGGATAGCTAAGATAATGCTTCCGAAGGATTACATCGCCTATATGATGACCGGAGTACACTGTACCGACGTTTCGGACGCTTCGGGTATGCTCCTGTTCGACGTTAAAAATAAGAAGTGGTCAAAGGAAATGTGCGACATCTGCGGTATTTCCGAGGACAAGCTGGCAAAGATATTCGAAAGCTATGAGGCCGTAGGAACCTTAAAGCCGGATGTTGCCGAGGAGCTGGGGCTTTCCGCCTCGGTGAAGGTGGCAGCGGGAGCCGGAGACAATGCGGCAGCGGCTGTGGGAACCGGAACAGTGGGCGACGGGATGTGCAATATCTCCCTTGGAACCTCGGGCACCATATTTATCTCCAGCAACGATTTTTGTGTAGACCGTTTCAATGCGCTTCACGCCTTCGCCCATGCCGACGGGCACTATCATCTCATGGGCTGCATGCTCTCGGCCGCAAGCTGCAAGAACTGGTTCTATGAGCACATCCTTGAATCCAAGGATTACAAGGGTATGGAGGGCGCGATAAAGGATGATATGCTTGGAAACAACAAGGTATTTTTCCTGCCCTACCTCATGGGAGAGCGTTCACCCCACAATAACCCCAATGCAAGGGGTATGTTTATCGGCATGAGCATGGATACCTCGAGGACGGATATGATACAGTCTGTAGTAGAGGGCGTTTCCTTCGGCATAAGGGATTCCTTCGAGGTCGCTAAATCGCTGGGGCTTAAGATAGACCGAACGAAGATCGTAGGCGGCGGCTCCAAGGGTGAGCTGCCTAAGAAGGTTATGGCAAACGTGCTCGGTATCAGCGTAGACGTTCCCGAAAATGAGCAGGGTCCTTCGATGGGCGGAGCGATGCTGGCGGCGGTTGCCTGCGGAGAGTACAGCTCGGTTGTGGAAGCCGCGTCGAAGATAGTAAAAATCTCTTCAACAGTGGAGCCTGATCCAGAAATAACGAAGCGTTACGAAGAAGCCTATAACAAATTTAAGCAGATATATCCTACGGTAAAGGATCTCTATAACACTTTGCTGTAATAGCGGATAGTGCTGCAAAGGCAAAGAATCAGATAAGACATTATAACCGAGCAGAGTCGTGAGTTTATCCGCCCTGCTCGGTTTTTTGCCGCAAGGTGATTCGGGGATTCTCTTCCTTGCACTTGAAGTGCCCTGTCCCTGAATGCTATGATTACCGTAAGAATACAACGGGGGGAAGCTATGATAAGCGGAAAAACCATCCAGAAATGTATTGACGACCTTACCGGGATCTCCGGGGTGAATATTGCGGTGGCGCAGGCCGATGGAAGTATCGTTGCAGCCACGATAAAAGAGGATATCTCTCCGGTGAGCATCCGCTCCTTTATAGACAGCGGAGCCGTTTCAAGCAGCATTGCGGATAAATTTTATTTCAGGCTGGAAAACGACGGCAGCCTGGCCTTTGTGGTGATAAGCGCCGGAGATGCGGAGAAAAGCCGCATGATAGGGAGAATAGCCCTCAGCGAGCTGACCGCCCTGCTGGAGGCCTACAGCGAAAATCTCGACAAAAATTCTTTTCTGCAAAATCTCCTTACGGACAATCTGCTTCCGGTAGACATATATAACAGGTCGAGGCAGCTCCACATTAAAGAGAAGGCCGCGAGAGCCGCCTTTGTGATCGAGCCGGTCAAGCATGGGGATGGAAGTGCGGCCGAAACCCTGAGGGTCCTGACCAGCCTCTTTGCGGCCAGCAGCGAGGATCTTATAACCTCTGTCGATGAAGATCAGGTGGTTCTGATAAAGGAGCTTAACTCCGGCGACTGGCGCCAGGAGATCAGCGAGACGGCTGGAATGCTGGTGGATATAATGGAGACCGAGGCAATGCTGGGCGTCCGCGTGGCCTCTGGGGGAATCACGGAAGAAATCTCACAGATCTCCCGTTCCTATAAAGAGGCCTGCCTTACCATTGACGTCGGCAAGCTCTTTTATATGGATAAAAATATCTTCTCATACAGCTCCCTGGGGATAGGCCGGCTCATATATCAGCTGCCCGTGAATCTGTGCGAAATGTTCCTGCATGAGATCTTTGGCGAGGAGATACCTGATTCGCTGGATGAGGAGACGCTTTCTACGATAAATACCTTTCTCGACAACAGCCTCAATGTGTCCGAGACCTCGAGGAAGCTCTATATTCACCGGAATACGCTGATGTACAGGATCGAAAAGATAGAGAAGGCCACAGGCCTTGATATAAGGGAATTTGACGACGCCCTTACCTTAAAGATCGCCATAATGGTCTTAACTTACCTGAAAATGCGCAAAAAATGAACGGAGTAGCTATGAGCTATAAGCCAGATGCTCCTGGGGATAAAACCCCTTTTAATAGTTGAGGATAGATTTTGATAATAAGAGGCTTTAACAAAACTACATTACTGGATTTTCCCGGCAAAGTGGCCTCCACCGTCTTTACGGGGGGCTGCAATTTCCGCTGCGGCTTCTGTCAGAATTCCGCCCTGGTGCTGGATCCCGCTTCGCAGCCCGTGATACCGGAGGAAGAGATATTCGAATACATCAAAAAGCGCAGGGGTATCCTTGAGGGGATCTGTATAACAGGCGGGGAGCCCACTCTGGAGCCGGACCTGCCCGCTTTCATGGAAAGGCTCAGGGAAACCGGAATGGCGGTAAAGCTTGACACCAACGGCTACAGACCGGAGGTGCTTAAGGAGATCATAGACAGGCGACTTGCGGATATGTTTGCAATGGATATAAAATCCGACAGAGAGGGTTATGCCAGGATAACCGGATTGCAGAATTTTGACATATCGAAGGTGGAGCTCTCGGCGAAGCTTATCATGGAGAGCGGTATCGACTATGAATTCCGTACCACGGCCGTCAGGGGCTATTTTGACGAAAGAACCGCCGAAAACATCTCCATATGGCTCAAGGGTGCCAAAAAGTATTTTATACAGAGGTTCGAAGACGGGGACGACGTGCTGGAGAGCGGGCTCTCGGCGCCGGATATCGAGGTGCTCAAATGCTGCAGGGAGATCCTCAGAAAAACTATTGGGCAGGTGGAGCTTCGCGGTGTTGACTGAGGACGAAAAATATATGAAGGAGGCCTTAAAACAGGCCCGCAAAGCCTATAAAATGGGCGAGTCTCCAATAGGCTGCGTCATAGTATACGAAGGAAGGATAATAGGCCGGGGATACAACAGGCGGAATACCGATAAGAGCACCCTGGCCCATGCGGAGATCTCCGCCATAAAGAAGGCCACGAAGGTAATAGGAGACTGGCGGCTCGAGGACTGCACGATCTATATTACTCTGGAGCCCTGCCCCATGTGTGCGGGCGCCATAGTGCAGTCTCGAATTAAGCGCTGCGTTATCGGAGCCATGTCCCCGAAGTCCGGCTGCGCGGGCTCGATCTTAAATATCCTCGATGAGAGCAGGTTTAACCATCGCGTCGAAACGATAAGCGGGGTTTTGGGCGAGGAATGTCAGCAGCTCTTAAGCAGCTTTTTTAAGGAGCTGAGAGTCAGGTTAAAGGCCGAAAAGGAAGCAGAGACGCCGGAGAGCGGGCCGGATGATAGTGTCAGGTTTTCTATGAAAACCTGACACACAAGGATTGCCGCCGACGAGAGGCAGCTAAAGCTGCGCGGCGGCAAGTAGGCAAGCCGCTAAAGCGGCTCACAAGATACAGGAGTATGATACATGGAAAGTTTGAGAAATAAACCGGTAACGGAGCTTTTAAGGAGTGCAAAGAAGCTTAGGAAGAAGCCCGGGACAGGTAAGGCAGGAAGCGGTGGAAAAAAGCTTAAAATAGCCGTTCTGTCCTCCTATTCCATACAGCACTTTGCCCTTATTTTAAATCTCTTTCTGGACAACGCCGGGATCTCGGCGGAGATCTTCGAGGGAGAGTACGGCGGCATCAATATGGCGGTGCTGGATGAAAATTCGGAACTCTACGGCTTTAAGCCCGATATTGTGCTGATACTTATGCGCTACTCCGATATCAATTATTCGGAAAACTGCGTGGCCCTGACCATGGACTACCTGAAAAATCTCTGGTCGCATCTGGACGCCATAAACGGAGTGACGATACTGCAGAGCAACTTTGCCCTGTCCTTAACAAGGCCCTTCGGACAGCTGGAGGCCGGCTACGGGAACTCCTATCTTTCGACCATGAGACGGATAAATCTGGAGCTTACCGAGCATCACCCTTCCAACGTCCATATCGTCGATATGGAATATCTTTCGTCCTGCGTCGGCAAGGAAAGGTGGTTCGACGAAGGCTCCTACTTCCTTACGAAGCAGGGCTTTGCCATGGACTGGTTCGGCCTCGCCGCCGACGAT
>JAFTEI010000281.1 GCA_017453965.1 Lachnospiraceae bacterium | reverse complement strand
TCCGAAACTCCACCGGTTTCCACGATCACATTCACCGAGGCATGACTCAGCGTGGAAAAGGCGCTGTACGCATTTTCCATACCGGTCATTATCTCTATCATATCCTTTGTGGCCTGACCCCCTTCTCCTTCAAGGTTGGAGCCCACCATATAGTACATGATCGTAAGATCGGCAGATACGCTCTCCTCCTCCGAGCTGGCCCTGAGCCATTGCCCAGCCGTGCTGGCGCTTACGGTCACTCCTTCCGTCTCGTCGGAGCTTACGGTATTTTCACTTGCGGTATCGCCGCTTACGGAAGCTTTACTTACTGTACCTTCACTTACGGTATCTTTGCTTACTGTACCTTCGCTTAAAGTATCGCTGCTTGCAGTATCGTCACTGGCTGAATCCCTGCTTACCGCAGTATTGGCCGTGACAGCGCCGGTATCGTGCTTGTCAACGCCCTGTCCATTTGCCGAAGCCCCCTCGAAAGCTGCGGCGGCCACAGCCGCATTGCCCGAAAGGCTGGAGGCGCTTACAGGAATAACCCCCTGGAAGCTCAGTATAACGGCCAGCAGCAAGGCCAGCCTTTTCTTATAAAGACTATTTTTCATCTGAATTTTCCGCAGTTCCATGAACAACGATCTGGTTAAAGGGTATCTCGATGCCGTTACGGTCAAAGATCAGCTTGAGCTCATGATTGAGCGCACGGGTCGCAGGGAATCTCATCGCACCCTCGACATACATGGATATCTGAATCATTACGCTGCTGTCTTCGAAGGAACTGATTCCATCATATTTCGGTCCCTTAACGAGTCCGGGTATCTTTTCAGAATCGAGAGCCGCAAGCTCCTCTGCCAGGATTCGTCCGACCTCCTCTATATCCGCGTCGTAGGAAATGCCGATCTTAACAGACTGTCTGACTATCTCCTCAGAGCTTATGATGTCCCTTAAGGATGAATTGTTGAATATCTTTACATTGGATCCGCGTTTCACCTTGGTAGTGCGAAGACCGATCTCCGTTACGTTTCCGCTCCAGTTCCCTACCTCTATGAAATCGCCTACCTTGTACGCACTCTCAAAAATTATAAAGAAGCCCGCCAGGATATCACTCACCATATCCTTTGCCGCCAGGCTGACCATCAGGGACAAGATTCCCGCAGATGCCAGAAGTGTCTGTGTCTTCACTCCGAACTCGGAAAGACCGTAGTATATAAATATAACCGCACATATATATTTAATGGCACTCCTGAGCAAAAGACAGACGGTCTCGACCCTTGTGCCGTAAGAGCGGGCAATACGATAGAGTATGGCGTCCGCCAGCACTGCACCCACATACATGGCGCAGAGCAGGAATATACATGCCGTACAGGCAAAGATATTTACTCCCTTCTCCCACTTGCCGGAGAGCACATATGTAAGGTTGCTGTACTCACTTATCCTTGATTCTGAATTGATCGCGTAGTAAAGGGTAGGCATCAGTATAAACAGGCAGAAGACCAGTAAAAGCCTGTAGACGATCTTTTTTACGCGATTTTCCGGCGTCTGAGCATTTTCATTCCGGCTGCTGACGTTCCAGCGCTCTTCGAAGCCCTTCTTCTCCCTGTCCGTTCTCTGCTTCTTCAGACCGGAGAACAGCCCTACCGGTTTTACCTCTTCATCATCGTCAATTACCACTTCCACGTCGGAGGCTTCGTCCTCCTCGTGAGGAGCCGCGTCTATCACATCCTCCTGGAACCTGTAGAGGGTAAGGAGAATAATGATAAGCAATACTCCGGCCGCCTCCAGCATCAGGATAAAGGCAGTGCTTAAAATCCCATCACCGGTTCCGCCTTTCATAATCGGCACAAAATAGTAATCCTCCGAAGAGCTTACTCCTACATAGTATTCCGTGTCATTGAACTCTATAAAGCCGCTGTAATTCTGCTCAAGGTTCTCCCGGGATATACCCAGCTCCTCTATATTCTCACCTACATAGCCCAGACCCGTGGTGGCTGCAACCTGCATTGTCTCCTTGTCCACGGCTATGGCATGCTCCGGAATTCCAATCACAAGATTCTTAAGAACCTGCTCGAGCCTCAGGGCGTCGAGAAGGCTGTCCCTCAGGGCAGGATCCACCCCGATCATCACAAAGCCGTCACACAGATCCTCACTGTTACGAATGCTGACCCCGACGTACTGTATATATTCGCCATACCTCTCATCATGGGCAGGAGGCAGCACAACGCTGTCCGCTCCCTCCAGGAGGATACGGAAATCATAAAATGGCTCCTCCGGTTTATTCCCCACCTTCAAATGGTCGTAATTTGAATTGGTGACTACTACATTCCCATCCTTATCGAAGAGAAAGATATATTTTACATTGAGATAATCCGCATAGAGCTGCATGGCATGGCGGTTGAGGGAATTGATTCTCTTCTTTACCATAAGAGAGCCCAGGCGGCACTGGATCTTGTAGAAGGAATCCAGCCAGCTTCCGAGCTTTTTACTCTGAATCTTATAGGTCTCATATGTCTCCACCGCCACCTCGGCGTGATGGGTCATAGTCTTTAGTTCATCCGCCACATAGGACAGCGTCTGGGAATATATGGAGAAGCCCAAAGAGATAATGCATACCGCCAGAGCGCCGGATATCAGCTTATTTCTCATAGACAAAGCCGTCTCGGCCTGTCCGTCCATCACCATGCCGATCCACCTGATCAGGAGCCAGATCAATACAAAGAGTATCAGCGTTCCAAAAAAGGCGTTGGCCATGAATGAAAGTCTTTCAGCCAAAGAGATTCCGCAAATGATATAATAATCATCATATTCTATGATGCAGCCATAAAGAGATCTGTAAAAATAATCCACAATATCATAAGGCCTCCACCGCTCCAAATCATCCGGTTTATGCCTCTTAAAAAAATTGACATTGGCCTTCAGGTCCTCTGCCTTTGTCCCGAGCTTAATTTCCCTAAGCTTCAGTACATTCTCCTCTGTCAAGGGCTTATCCGGCTCCAGGCGTACTCCTATTGTAGTCTGGTCAGGGTGGGCTATCACCGTCATGGTATCCTTGTCCAATACCACTACGCTGCCGTCACGCCCTACCTTAAGCTTTGTGACCCTGTCCATCCAGGAGAGAGTCTCTCCTATAAACTGATCCAGCTTTGCCTTGGTATCAGGAATGTCATAATCCGATGCATCCAGCATCCTGTCGGCTGTCATCCTGTCCCAGCTGCTGTTCATCTGGTCACAGACATTCCTTAAGGCCGTCTCGCTCTCCTCCAGCTGCGGCACTATCCTCGCCACCTGTATTACGGCGCGGCACATCTGCGGCTCCAGACGAACCCTGTAGTTCTCACTGTATATTCCAATATTGTTGATCAGCGCAAAAACAAAAGCTACTATCAGTACCACATACAGCAGAAGCTTTCGTAAGCGTATCTTATTTTTATATTTCTTATACTCCGGTGATTTAGAATCCTTATTATTTAAAATATTTTTAAAATTTATTTTCAAGTTAATAAATCTATCTCCTTTTAGACTATTCTTTTCTCTCTCCGTAGAAGATCTCAGCCCCCGGCCGGTTTGGCAGGAGATTATCAGTTATAGCCTTTACGGACGTCTTTCTTCTGTATATCCTGACTACAGTTTCCGGAGGGTATACCTGCAGGGCCTTATTCAGGGAATAGCGCATCATGTAGAGCAGATCCTTCTTACTCTCCGGGCCGTAGGCAAAAAACAGCACAGGAATCAGTATTCCGGAGGGCGTCCTTCGTATCAGGAAGAGGCCGGGAAACATTCCTCCTGAGCTTACACAGGCGGATACACTGTTGTCGAACCAGCTCTTCGGAAGATACGGAATGTCCTCTACGAGGCCCTTGTGGCCCTTAAACAATATCTGCTTGACAGCATCCCTGAACTGCAGAACTGAAAGACCCTCGATACTACTCACGTATTCCGGAAGTATCTTTTGTTTTCCGAGACTCGTTGCGCTAAGCTCCCCCAGTGTGATGTCGAGGGCGTCACCCTCCTTTTTCTCCATGGAAAAACCTATATCGGCCAGAGCCTTCGCCTCGTCCTCCTCTGACAGCTCGTAAAAGCTTTTGACGATCTCATTCTCCTTCGTGGAAGTATCGGTATAGAAGGCCTCCAGGGCAGCCGAAACCTCTTTATCTTCGGCTCTGACCCTGCATATCCTGGCCTTGGTGTCCTCCTCGCTTTCCGAATTCAAAAGCTCATACACGAAGGCGCCCAAAGCCTTGCCGTCTTCATCCGTAATGCCAAAGCCGTTATAATAGATCCGCCTTACATCCTCTGCGAGATCCTCACCCAAAAGCGGACCGAACTCCTCCAGATTTTCCTCAGAAATTTCAATTATATCCATCACAGAACACGCTCCATAAATTCTACCGCAGTTTCCGTCTTCTTTCTAAGGCTGCAGCCTGTACCGACCTCTGAAACCGCTTTCACATCCTCTATCACCATGGCAAGGGGGCCCCGCTCATCAACGCTCGTCAGCACTACTATCTCACGGTCGCTGTGCAGGATGGGTTCACAGTTCTTCGGCAGCTGCTTCTTCAGCAGCTCCGAAAATTCCTGCATTTCTCCGGGAGAATTGAGCGTAAAAATCATGGCGCTGCAGGGGTCGTATCTCTTCTTGTCTATAAGCTTCTTCAGATACCCGACGAATTTCATGCTGTAGAAGTCTGTATGTGGATCCATGTAATTCTGTTCAGCCATGATTGAATTATAGATCAATACAATACCCAGAGTGGCGCCCAGTGCCGAAAAGCCAAGCTCAAAAACATCCTGGAGTATAAAGCCGGCAAAAACCGGGATAAAGAACACCCAGGGATTGAAAAAGCGCAGATACCCGTTTTGCCTTTTGTATTCACGCAAAAGCCACAGGCCAAAGAGGAAATAGAGAATACGAATGATAAAAAATACCACCACAGCCACGACGTAAAACACGAAGCCCTGTTCCGACAGAACAGCCATGGGAATAGCGACTCCCGTAACCACCGCGGAGATTATAAGAGGCGTAAAGCCAAGCCAGAATTTGCGGCGGATAAAATCCCTGTCCTCAAAAAGGGACCAGCTCAGGAAGGATATCCACATGTACAGGAATACCGTTGTCAGGAATATGTCAATGATATATGCCGCCACTACCACCCATACCCAGGGTTCATTGGGATCGTACAGCTTTCCGTAGTCCTCAGCGCTCATGCCTCCCATCTGCAGGGCCGCATAGGAGCCCAAAAGATGGAGCACGCTCATTATGAGTACCACCAGGGATAGTCGCTGGAAATACTGTTTCAGCGGTTCCTTTTGGGCAGGCAGCTTTCTCATCCTGAATAACTGCCAGATCATAAGCGCAACGGCAAGGAAATCTGCCGCATAAGAAACATATAACTTTGCTATCATAACACTGACAAACGCTCCTATTCCAGTTTCTACTTCTGTTTCAGACTAATCAAGTATATCACAGGGCCAAGGCCATAGTAAACGCAATATCTACCCAGCTCAGGCTCTGCTCATGATAAGGCAGAGCATCGTAATATCGTCGTACTGCGGCGCATCCTGGGCAAATTCGTCCACAGCCTCCCTGACCTTGCGCATGATCTCCTGCGGCTCGTCATTTTTCGAGACCTTCGACAGCACCTCTTCAAGTCTGTCCTCTCCGAACAGGCTCTCATCCTTATCATGTGCCTCCGGAACCCCGTCTGTATAGACAAAAAGTGCGTCTCCTGAAGCCAGCCTATAGTGCTCATTTTCATACTGCAGATCTTCCATCAGTCCGAGAGCCAGCTCATGATCGTCCTTTATAAGACGGAAGGGCTTGGACCCAAGACGCAGGCCCGGATTTTCATGTCCTGCATTGGCACATATGAGCTCTCCCGTAGATACAGTGAGGATTCCATGCCATACCGTCACGAACATACAGCTGTCATTGCCTTCGCAAAGCCAGTTATTGACATCGTGAAGGATGGCTGCGGGAGTTCCGCCCATAAGGGTCCTGTTCTTTAACATTGTCTTTGAGACCGCCATGAAGAGAGAGGCCGGAACACCTTTACCCGAAACGTCTGCGATGGTCATTGCCAGATGGTCCTCATCTATCATATAGCAGTCATAAAAGTCTCCTCCCACCTCTTTTGCTGCATCAGAAGAGGCATGCAGGACAAATCTGTCCCTTTCCGGAAATACGTGGGGCAGCATCTGTATCTGTATGTTAGTCGCAACATTGAGCTCTGTCGCTATCCTCTCCTTCTCTCCCGCCAGTATCTCCATCTCACGGGTATACCTTTCCATCTCCCGGGCCATCGACGAAAATTCATCTGCGAGAGCTCCTATCTCGTTCGTGGAACGGATATCGGAAAGCTTCTTTACAAGGCCCTCCGTATCCTTATCTCCCGAATATTCCGTAACACATTCTGTCAGGGTTTCAAGGGGCTTCGGCACGATATGATATAAGACCACAAGGATAAGGATGAGCACTAAGACCATCATTACGACCACCTCATTCCTTATAGCGAGTGTGAAGGACATGCTGTCATAAACGGCCTGTGCGGGAAAAGCCCCCAGCATTTCCACAACACCGGTGCCTTTATAGCCCTCAAAGGGAAGGTCGGTTCCAAAAAGCATCATGTTTTCTGGTGTGGAGAAGGCCCACTTCCACACCTCTGCCTTTTCAGCCTCATCGGTATTTGCTATCACCTGATTGATCTCATCTATATCCCCGGTCTTTCCGAACTCATAGTCCCCGTTATCAGGCCTATTGCTTAAAATTATAATAGGATGGGCTTCCTCATCGTCTGCCATTGCCAGAAAGATAAAGAAATCCTCATCTTCGTCCTCATACTGTGCAAATTCTCTTTGCAGATCCTTATAACTCCACAGGGCAAATCTTTTCTGATCCTCTGCCGATAAAGCCTCTGCTTCTTCCTGCGTTATACCCTCGGCCCTTTTCTTTGACAGACGACTTAAGATGTCATCAATGGGCTCCGCTTCCTCATAAGCGGTTCTATCTCTGACCCACTCATCAGCATTTCCCTTCCAGTAATCCAAAAGCCAGGTCATGGCCTTATATTCACCCATGACATCCTCAAGTCCTTCCATATAATACTCGAAGAGATACATATTGGCGTGCAAAGCAGTCGAAAAGGAGGCCATCGTAACCATATTGCCCACGGCTATCGTGACCAGCGTGAACAAAATAATGATAAAGGCCCCCAGTTGTACTACGACCTTATTTCTTTTTTTACCCTTTTTTTCATTTCTCATAGAATTCACCATTTCTCTGATATTCTTTATTTATCAGCTCCGTCTGCGTTTCTTTATTTCCAGTTCTTTGAACTGGAATTCAAAGCATTATCAAAAACGACGAAATATTATACCATACTATCCATAGATTTCTCTAGTGTATATATAGCCAGCCTGTAATTTAGCCTATAGCCTATAATTTCACTTCCCCTCTGATCTTACTCCCCGAATTATGTTATAATACACAGGCAAACTTTACAATATTCTAATTTAAAGCAGAGTCAAGGATAACTCATGATCAATAATTCTATTAAGGCCGGGATCACCAAGGCCACTATGCTGAAACAGAAGCTCTTTATCAGAGCGGTCTTTGCAGGAATCTTTATCGCTTTTGGAGCCGTAGGCAGCCAGGTAATGAATCTTGTTACGGAAAGCTCCTATGCCGGAGCCTTCATTTTTCCCGTAGGACTCATACTGGTCATAAGCACCGGTTCAGAGCTGTTCACCGGCGACTGCCTGATGGTCACTGCTTATGCAGATAAAAAAATAAGTCTAAAGCAGCTTTTAAGTACCTGGGGGATAGTATATATTGGAAATTTCCTCGGATCTCTGATAATGGCCTCAGCGATATGCGGCTGCGGTCTGGCCTCGATCTCAAATGGTGACACGGTTTTATCTGAGCTTATGGTCAAGGCGGCTGCCGCCAAAACGGCCATGCCCGTCCCTGACCTTATAATTCGGGGAATCCTGTGCAATTTTCTGGTATGCACGGCAGTCATCATAGCTGGAAAGACTGAATCGCTGCCCGGCAAAGCCCTGGCAGCATACCTGCCCGTAATGCTGTTCGTACTGTGCCGCTTTGAACACAGCATTGCCAACATGTATTTTATCCCCGCGGGAATGCTGCTGGAAAGCATGAGCCTATCCGGCTTCCTCTACAATTTATTCTTTGTCACCCTCGGAAATATCATCGGCGGCGTGGCTGTGGGGTATGGGTTGTATAAACAATGATCCTTCTCTTATAAAACTCCGGCAATGGAGCAAGAAAGCGCTTGTTCAGTTCCTGGCCAATTGTTGCTATGCTTCATCTGCGTCTATTCTTCATAAGGCCACAGAAAGTAATCTTTCCCTTCTACATATAGCTTCTCTGGTTTTGACATAATATCTTCAACTCCATACTTGTTCTATACGCCTACATCTAATGTTTCTCCGTCTTCTCAGTCACCCCTGCTGAAGAAACTCCGACATTATCCCATATCCGCTGATATAAGCACCTTTCTGTGCCCTTGTCAGTGCAACGTACAAAAGGCATTTCTCAGCGGTCATCGTTTCCTGCTCACTTACAGAATCAGTATGATCAATGGCAGATGCCAAAGGTACAATCCTGTTATTCACTGCAACAATGAACACATACTGATCAAGCTTTGTTATTCCGATTTTCTTTATTTCTATCATACTCATAATTAGAGCCCTCTCGATTTATCGGGTCATTTTATTGGGTCATTCTGCAATTTATCGGGTCATTCCACGATAATCCACTCACCCTTTTTATTTGAACCTATCCGACGGATTAAATTCTTTGAAACCATGTTCTGTATCGCTCTTTTCACCGTAGATTCAGAGCATCCAAGGGCTTCCGCCATTTTGGCAC
>JAFTEI010000280.1 GCA_017453965.1 Lachnospiraceae bacterium | reverse complement strand
CGACAACGTGGTGGACTACAGGCTTTATACCATAGCCAACGGCCTTACGGGAGCCGCTACGGCCAATTCCTTCAGTGAGCTCGACGAGGAGGGAAACCTCTATATCTCCTGCAGGAACGGCGTCAGCGCGGTGAATATCAACAATTACTACGACCATAGGAACGTCATAAAGACAGGGATACGCTCTGTAGTTGTAAACGATGAGGCAATAAGTCCCGACAGTACCGGAGCTTATACAATCCCGGCTGTCGAAGGGCGTATCCAGATAAGTCCCGCCATCCTGGACTTTACAATGTCAAATCCGACGGTGCATATTTTCCTTGAGGGCACTGAGGATGCCGGTCTGACGACCGAGCAGAGCAATTTAAAGCCCCTGGAATATACGGGTCTCGATTACGGAAATTATAAGCTCCATATCCAGGTCTTAAATACCAGTACCGGAAGCCTGCTGCAGGACGAGGTCTTTAACATCGTAAAGCAGCCGAGGCTCACTGAGCTCCCTGCCGTAAGGCTCATGCTCCTGGTGCTTCTGGCGGCCGTGGCGGGCTTTATCGTCTGGCGTGTCATGACGGGAACCATAGTAAGGCGGCAGTATGATGAGATCAGGCAGGCGAGGGACGAGGCAGAGAGGGCCAACAGCGCAAAATCCCGCTTCCTTGCAAATATGTCCCACGAGATAAGGACTCCTATAAATACCATAATGGGAATGGACGAGATGATCCTGAGGGAGGACGCAAGCGAGGTACCCAAGGGGTATCTGAGGTCGGTTATGGGCTATGCCGAGGATATAAAATTTGCTACAGAATCCCTGCTGGGGCTCATAAATGACCTGCTGGATATGTCCAAGATAGAATCCGGAAAGATGCACCTCGTTGAGCAGGAATACAAGACGGTGGACCAGCTGCGTGCGGTTATATCGATGATCAGGGTCAGAAGCTCCGAAAAGGATCTTTCCTTTGAGGTCAGAGTGGATGAAAAGCTCCCCGCAAGGCTCTATGGAGACGCCGGAAAGATCAAGCAGATAGTTTTAAACCTGCTGACAAATGCGGTTAAATACACCCAGGAGGGGGGAGTGGTCTTCTCTGTGAGTGCGCAGGCTCCCGATGGTGAAGACTGTGGCTTGAGATTTTCCGTAAAGGACACCGGCATAGGAGTTAAGGCCGAGGATATGGACAAGCTTTTCTCAGCCTATGAGAGGCTGGACGAGGAGAAGAACAGCGCCATTCAGGGAACCGGACTCGGTCTGGATATTTCCCGCAGGTTTGCGGAGCTTCTCGGGGGGAAGCTCTGGTGCGAAAGCGTCTACGGCGAGGGCTCGGAATTTATACTCACCGTAAAGCAGAAAAGGGTAGGCGATGAGCTCATTGGAAAATTCGAGGAGGTGGCGGACGAGGAGCTCAAAGGCCCCTATGTGCCGCAGTTTATCGCGCCGGATGCCGATGTGCTCGTGGTGGACGACAATCCCATGAACCTAAACGTTATAAAGGGGCTGCTCAAGGCTACGAGGATATTTGTAACCACGGCCTCCAGCGGACCGGACTGCCTGGAAAAGCTTAAGTATTCGACCTTTAACCTTGTCCTTTTGGACCACATGATGCCCGGACTGGACGGCATAGAGACCTGCGCCCATATAAGGGAGAATTATCCCGAGCTGCCTGTATATGCGCTTACCGCAAATTCTACTGCCGGAGGGGATGAGTTCTATAAGTCGAAGGGCTTTGACGGCTATCTCTCCAAGCCGGTAGACAGCCTGACTCTGGAAAAGACCATAATGAAGCATCTGCCCGAGGAGATAATGATGAAGCCCGGTGAGGCCGATATTGCCAGCCTGCCGGCGGAGCCTGAGGAGCTGCCGGAGGAGCTTAAGTGGGTGGAGCAGGTGGAAGGAGTCTCCGTTCCGGAGGGCATAAAGAATTCAGGAGGCGTCAACTCCTTCGTGGAGTCGCTCCACATGTTCTACGACACCCTGGAGGCGAATGCCAAGCTCATAGAAAATGCCTATGAGGGAGGGGATATCAAGCTCTATACGGTGAAGGTCCATTCATTAAAGAGCTCCGCAAGGATAATCGGGGCTTCCGATCTTTCAAAGCTCTGCCAGGAGCTGGAGGACGCGGGAAATAACGAGGATTTGGACTTCATCAACGCCAATACGGAGAAGCTCCTTACAGACTATAAGGCCTATAAGGAAAAGCTTTCAGATCTGGACAAAAAGGCCGACACCTCAGGCTTGGAGCCTGTGGACGAATCAGAGCTCGCGGACGCCTACGAGGCCTTAAAGGAGGTCATACCCCAGATGGATTACGATTCCGTCGAGATGATCCTTGAGCAGATGAGCTCCTACCGGCTTCCCGCACAGGATGAGGAGAGGTTCGATAAGCTCGGAAAAATGCTCAAGACCTTTGACTGGGACGGCATGGAAGCGCTGATAAGTGAGTTGTAAAAGGACTTTAATATATGGATTTTTTGCGTAGCATTCAACTGGATCTGATGAGTACTCTGGGCGGAGCCTGCCTGATCACAGCGTTTTTTGCCTCGATCACGAAGTCTCTGCCCTTAAGGCGCAAGGGTATTCTCATTTTTATTGAGCTAAGCGCCGCATTTTTGCTCTTCTTCGACCGTTTTACATATATTTATAACGGCGCTTCAGGCAGGACCGGATATGTAATGATAAGGCTGAGTAATTTCATGCTCTATTCCCTGACCCTCCTGCTTGTCCTGGGCTTCAATATGTATCTTTCGGATATGTATTTACACGAAGGAGAGTTAAAAAACGTTCCCAGGGTATTGAAGACGGCTGAGATCTCGTTAAAGCTCGGACTCATCCTTACCGTTATCGCGCACTTTACAGGACTTTATTATACCTTCGATACAACGAATACCTATCACAGAAGCACTTTCTTCTGGCTCTGCTATATAGTACCGGTAGCGGCACAGATCTTGCAGTTATATGCCATCATCAGGTTTCGAAGGCGCATCTCAAGGAGGCTTTATATCTCCCTCCTTCTTTTTGCGGTGGTTCCTCTTATCGCCTGCATACCCCAGATGTTCATCGAGGGAATTTCTTTTATAAATCTTTCAGTAGTGGGCGTATGTATCGCCATCTATATCTTTACCCATCTGGATATGGTTGAAAAAGCGGAAGCCGCCAATGCCATGGCCAACGAATTTTTTGAAAAGGAACAGGAGGACATGGAGCGGCTTTTAAAGAGGCTCTCGGGTGCTCTGGTCAGCGCTATAGATGCAAAGGATGAATTTACCAGAGGACATTCCGTCAGGGTTGCGGATTACGCGAGGAAGATAGCTGAAATTTATGGAAAAAGCGAAAAAGAGTGCAATGAGGCTTATTTTGCGGGCCTCCTTCACGATGTCGGAAAGACGGGGATAAGGGACGCCCTGTTGAGCAAGGGGGAGGGGCTGACCGAGGAGGAATTTGAGGCTATTAAACGCCATCCCGTAATAGGGGGACAGATCCTGTCCAGCATAGATGACAGACCCTACCTCAGCATAGGAGCGACCTACCACCATGAAAACTTCGACGGGACGGGATATCCCGAGGGGCTTAAGGGGGAGGAGATACCGGAGATAGCCAGGATACTGGCGGTTGCAAATGCCTATGAGGTCATGAGCGCAAAGAAGAGCTACCGCGAGCCCATGCCCCAGGAGCAGATCAGGGAGGAGCTCTTAAAGGGCTCCGGCACAAAATATGATCCGCAGTTTGTAAATGCGATGCTCCATATCATAGATATGGATTCAAACTATAACCTGAAGGAGGACAGTGAGGTAAGGCAGATATCCGAAAACAGCGAGCTTTATTTCGATGAATACAGGAGTATGGTCTCGGAGGGAATACATATTACCTCAAAGATGACCTCCATA
Source organism: Lachnospiraceae bacterium (assembly GCA_017453965.1). Lineage (GTDB taxonomy): Bacteria > Bacillota > Clostridia > Lachnospirales > Lachnospiraceae > NK4A144. The sequence goes on along the minus strand of JAFTEI010000280.1, from coordinate 1,427 downwards.
AGCTTCAGGTACGCTCAAAATGAGGATTTTACCGATTATGCCTGCGTTCCTGCCCTTATACTTTTCGATTCCCTCGACAGGACGGTCCATGACGAGGCGAAGACCATCGAGGAATATAATTATCTCGAATACGGAGAGATCTGGCTCGACGGTCATATCATAACTACGGCTGCCCGGAATATGGTTGTAAATATTATAGAAGACCGCTCCGGTTCTATAGATCCCTCCGGGAATGAAAAAAAGCGGCATAAATACCGGGTTCAGGCGGTAAGGAATAAGGATCACGTGCTGATAAGGGTTAAAAATCCGGTACAGACCCTTGAGGTCATAGCAGCTCTCCCGGACAGCTCAAGATATGTCTATCTCGGCCTTACCGGAGAACATTCCAGGATAAGCCGTGTAAAGATAGATGTAGCCGCAAACGATATAAAAGAGGACTTTATTCCCAGGATAGCGGAGGAGCTAAGCTTTATCAACAGGCTGGAGGGGGACCTTCCGAATATTCAGATCGACGGCTACCGTTCAGCCTCTACCGGGGCCATCCCCATAAGGGACGGTACGAAGATAGAGTTTCACACCATGAGCCTGCCGTCAGCCAGAACTGTATGGCACTGCCCGCTTATCTCCATTTTTTACTCAACGGACGGGAAGGAATACGGTAAGGATTACCGGGAGTACGCCCTTATAAGCCTGGACGGTGAAAGGCGGGAGGGAGCGGACGAGGAGAGAGCCGAAAACGAGCTCATTACCGAGCAGAAGGAGAATTTTAAGGGCTGGGAATACTGGAAGAAGAAAAACAAAAAGGGGCTGGAATGTGAGGTCAGCTTCAGGATAAGGGGCAACAATGTGATCATGACCACTGAAAATCTGGGGGTTTCCGTAAGGAATACAACAACTGTAAGCGATAAAATAGGGAATATCTACTTTGCCCTTACCGGAGACCAGATCGCCATTACGGATATTAGAATCAAAAAATAGTAATTAAGCCTTTACCGGTTTGACAATGGACACGGCCAGGGATTATTATTTTATAATTTGGAGGAGTAAATAATTATGCAAAAGAAAGTTTTTCAGCTTTTAGTTGACAATACCGCCGGTGTTTTGAGCCGTATTTCCGGTCTCTTTTCAAGGCGTGGTTACAATATCGAAAGCATTACCGCGGGAACCACGGCGGACCCCAGGTTTACGAGGATAACCATAGTGGCCAGCGGCAATGACGATATACTCGAACAGATCGAAAAGCAGCTCAGAAAGCTTACCGACGTGCGTTCGGTTAAGGAGCTGGTGCCGGATAATTCCGTCTACAGGGAGCTTTGCATGATAAAGCTCGAGATAGCTCCGGAGAAGATGCAAAACGTTATTTCCCTGGTGGGAGTATACCACGCGACCATCGAGGACCTGACGGAAAATTCGCTGATGATAGTCAT
>JAFTEI010000279.1 GCA_017453965.1 Lachnospiraceae bacterium | reverse complement strand
TGAGACCTTCTTTATGAAAAAGGTAAAAAAGCATGGGGGAAGAGCCTATAACGGCCTCAATATGCTGGTGTATCAGGCTGTTGCGGCCTTTGAGATCGTCTACGACACCAGCCTTTCACAGGAGGCGGTCGACAAGGTCTTCGATGTTTTAAAGGAAAGATTTGAATGAGCAAGCTTATATTGGAAGGTTTTATGGGCTGCGGCAAAACCACCTACGGCAAGGCTCTTGCGGACAAGCTCGGGATATTTTTCATGGATACCGACAAGAGCATAGAGCAGATGGCAGGAATGAGCGTCAGCGATATTTTTGCCCGGAGGGGAGAGGCGGATTTCAGGGATATGGAGAGCTCCCTCCTGACGAGGATAGCCGAGCAGCCGCGCAAGTACCCCAGGGATATGATACTCTCCATAGGCGGGGGTATGCCGGTCAAGCTGGAGAACAGGATAAATTTAAGCATGATCGGAAGGGTCGTCTACCTGAGGGCTACGGAGGAGCTGCTGGTGAGCCGCCTGCAGGGAGACAACGCAGACAGGCCCATGATCGCCGGTGACGATCCTGCCGCGAAGATACATAAGCTGCTGGAGGAAAGGGAGGCCATATATCTCGACGCGGCGAACGTTATAGTAGATATAGACGGCAAGAGCGACGAGGCCATCGTCAGAGAGCTGGAGAGATATATCATAGTTTGAGTTTATGCGCGTAAAGGCAGATGGAGGGAAGATGAAAATACTTGTGATAAACGGCCCCAACCTCAATTTTCTGGGGATAAGGGACACCGGAGTTTACGGGACTGTGAACTATGACGGTCTGGTCAAAATGATAGAGGAGCATGCCGGGAGGCAGGGCGTAGAAGTCGAGTGCTTTCAGTCCAATCACGAAGGTGGCATTATCGACAGGCTGCAGGAGGCCTACAGCGACGGTACGGCAGGGGTGGTCATAAATCCCGGAGCCTACGCCCACTACAGCATAGCCTTGAGGGACGCGCTGGATTCCTATCATACTATTCCCAAGATAGAGGTACATATCTCGGATATCAGAAAAAGAGAGGAATTCCGCCATACCTCGGTGACCGAGGACGTATGCGACGGTTCGGTCGTGGGACACGGCCTGGAGGGGTATCTCGAAGCCATGGATATGATAATCGCCGGGAAAATGGATGCGCCCGGGCAGGCACGTTAAATTTTACTTGAAAATGCGCGGACTGTAGTGTAGACTATATGGGTGTTCATTACTTTTGAGGTACTTTTAGGAGGAAAATAGTATATGGTTTCAGCCGGTGATTTTAGGAACGGTCTTACCGTCGAGATCGACGGAACAGTTTATCAGATTATTGAATTTCAGCATGTTAAGCCCGGAAAGGGTGCGGCTTTCGTTCGTACAAAGCTGAAGGACATCATTAATTCGGGCGTGGTCGAGAAGACCTTCCGCCCTACGGAGAAATTCCCTTCGGCTCACATTGAGAGAAAGGACATGCAGTATCTCTATAACGACGGAGATATCTATAATTTCATGGACCCCGAATCCTACGAGCAGATCGGTCTCGGCAAGGATGTTGTGGGAGACGCTATGAAGTTCGTCAAGGAGAACGATTCCTGTAAGGTATGCTCCTACAACGGTTCAGTATTCTCAGTGGAGCCTCCGCTCTTTGTAGAGCTCGAGATCACAGAGACAGAGCCCGGCTTTAAGGGAGATACGGCACAGGGCGCTACGAAGCCCGCTACGGTTGAGACCGGTGCGATGGTTCAGGTTCCCCTCTTTGTAAATCAGGGTGACAAGATCAAGATCGATACCCGTACAGGAGAGTATCTGTCCAGAGTCTGAGCTGTTTTTCTTATGATTAATTTCGGTCAGCCCCTGGCGTCGGTGCCGGGGCTGACTGGTAATTTTCTTTCTTTTCTTATATTTTTCATATTTTGTAATTTCCATCTGAGTTTTTAAAAATTGAATAATGAGAGGTAAAATATATGGATAACGCTTATTTTATGCCCAAAACCAGTGAAGCTATGTCTGATAGCTTCGATATTTCGCGCTACACGGAGCTTGGCGCGGTGCGCTCAAGGCTTATTTTTAAGCTGATAAACTATGAGAGAAATAAAGACAGGCTCTTGTCTCTGCCCCACAGGCGCTTTCTCGACCTGGCAGTTACCTATTGCTGCGCGTTTAAGACGGCCTGGGGAGACAATGCGAATATCGTCGTTACACGGGAGCATTTGAAATACTGGAGCATAACCGAGGAGGAGCTGTACAAACTGGCCCTGAAGAATACTCCCGGGAATTTAGGCGGGAAGATAGAGCCGCTCTTTACCGCCTTAAGCCGGATGACAGGGCTTAAGGAGAGCGGCGATGTTCCGTCAGAGGAGCTGTATATATGCTCCAATATGGATTATTTCTATGGTGCGGCTGCTATATTATATGAAGGTTTTCTTCAAAAATTTGCCCGGATGACAGGAAGCTCCTTTATAATCCTTCCGTCCTCTGTGCACGAGGTCATACTTTTGCCGGACAGGGCCGCGGGAAGCTACCGCGAGCTGGAGGAGCTGGTCGGTTATGTAAATAGGACGGAGGTCTCGCCGGAGGAGATTCTTTCCGATAAAATTTATAAATATGAGCCGGAGGAGGACTCAATTAAGGAAATTTTAAAGTAATTTATGTAACAGTTTTGTAATATTTAATTGTCAAAGATGTGTATTTGTGTTATTATAGCGTGGTGTTGGTTAAAGGAGCAAAGCTTTGTGTGCTTTTAATGCCTAGAATTGGTCCAATGCGTCTGTAGCTCAGCTGGATAGAGCTCAGGCCTCCGACGCCTGGTGTCAAGGGTTCGAATCCCTTCAGACGCGCTAAACTCGATATTAATTTCTAATAGGAGATATATTACAATATGAGAGATGAATACGGTGGCGATTTCAGGGATTTTTTGAGTGAACACTATCAGTATTTCGCAGTCGGCGTACTGTTCGTGATTCTTATAGTTGTTTTGGTCATTTTCAATTTCACCAGGGACGGAGGCAGCAGCAAGGCCAAGGCCGACGACGAAAGCGAGACCGAGGTTTCAACCGAGGATACCGGCACAGTCGAAGGCAGCGACGAGATACCGGTTCCGGATGTTGCTCTCGAACAGAATATGCACGAAGAGGTCAACGCATTTTTTACGCAGTACTATACTGCCATGGCCGAAGGGGATATCGATCAGGTCGCGTCTATGTGGAGCAACCTGGACGACGAGAACAGGATAAGGTTTGAGACCAAGGCTTCCTTTACCGAAAGCTACGACAGCATGAGCTGTTATACCAAGCCCGGCCCGGTGGAAAATTCATATATAGTCTTTGTGTACTATGAGATCAAGTTCAACAATATAGATACCAGGGCTCCGGGGCTTTCGACCTTCTATGTCTGCACCAACGGAGACGGACAGCTCTATATCCAGGATATGAGCACTATTCCCGACAACCAGAAGGAATACATAACTGCCATCGCCAACCAGGACGATGTACAGGAGCTGCTGGAAGAGGTCGACACTCTTTATACGAACAATATTTCGTCAGACCCCACTCTGGATGCCTTTATGAAGTCGCTTCAGATACGTACTGATGACGCGGTGGCACAGGCCAAGAACAATCCTTCGGGAGGAGGCGATGCTGCCAGCGGAGAAGGCGGCGAGAGCGGCGAGACTTCAGGCGGTGGAGTCGGCGAGGTCAGAGTCACCACCACCGATACCGTCAATGTGCGTGCAGCGGCCGATCAGGGCTCGGAGAAGCTCGGAACCGCGGCTAAGGGTGACACCTTCGTCCGTATCGCGGAGGAAGGCGAGTGGAGCAAGGTCAAGTATAAGGATGGCGAGGCTTATATCAAGTCAGAGTTCCTCACCACGGCCAATACCGATACCGGAGCAGAGGGCGGAGCTACCGCGACTGACAATGGCGGAGGAGAGGCTGCCGGAGGCGGCGGAAAGATCACCGTAAACGATACGGGAGTCAATGTACGTTCAGGCCCCGGCACGGATTCCGATACCATAGGAAAGGCTGAGAACGGCAAGGAATATGAGCTTCTCGGCGAGGAGAACGGTTGGTACAAGATCAACTTCAACGGCTCCACAGGTTATATCCGCAATGACTTTGCGACCAAAAATTAAAATTGACAGATACAGTTTTGAGAGTTATCATTACGAGCAGACAAAGACGTCAGATAAAAGGGCGGTTGTAACGCCCTTTTGTTTGATGTCTTTTGTTTATCGCAGAGCCGCTCAGAGGAATCATTCCGGCTGCGCCGGAGCGTGGCTCGCGGAGAGCAGGGTACGATAAAGCTTTCCTGCTCAAATTTAAAAAATTTTAAGCATTAGGAGGAAGAAAAGAATGTCTTATGTTGATGAGGTCTATGAACTCGTAGTTGAGAAAAATCCTGCCCAGCCCGAATTTCATCAGGCGGTCAAGGAGGTTCTCGAGTCTCTGAGGGTCGTTATCGAGGCCAACGAGGAGGAGTACAGGAAGGAAGCTCTTTTAGAGAGACTTACTACTCCCGAGAGAGTCATCCTGTTCCGTGTGCCCTGGGTCGATGACAAGGGACAGGTACAGGTAAATAACGGTTTCAGAGTACAGTTTAATTCTGCTATCGGACCCTACAAGGGCGGCCTTCGTTTTCACCCTTCGGTAAACCTGGGTATAATCAAGTTCCTGGGCTTCGAGCAGATCTTTAAGAATTCTCTTACAAGCCTTCCCATCGGCGGCGGTAAGGGAGGCTCCGACTTCGATCCCAAGGGCAAGTCGGACAGAGAGGTCATGGCTTTCTGCCAGAGCTTCATGACTGAGCTCTATCGTCATATCGGATCAGACACCGACGTTCCCGCGGGAGATATCGGTGTAGGCGGACGTGAGATCGGATATATGTACGGACAGTACAAGAGAATCAAGGATGTCTACGAGGGAGTCCTCACCGGAAAGGGCCTGACCTACGGCGGTTCCCTTGCGCGTACAGAGGCTACCGGCTACGGACTGCTCTATCTGACAAGAGAGATGTTAAAGAGCAACGGCATCGATATAGCAGGCAAGACAATAGCTATTTCCGGAGCCGGAAACGTGGCTATCTACGCTGCACAGAAGGCTATCCAGATGGGTGCAAAGGTCGTTACCTGTTCCGATTCCACAGGCTGGATCTACGATCCCGAGGGCATCGACGTGGATCTTCTCAAGGAGGTCAAGGAGGTCAAGAGGGCCCGTCTTACGGAATATGCTGCTGCAAGAAAGAGCGCAGAGTATCATGAGAAGAAGAACGGGGAGCACGGCGTCTGGACTGTTAAGTGCGATATCGCTCTGCCCTGTGCGACACAGAACGAGCTGGATCTCGAGGATGCAAAGGCGCTCGTTGCAAACGGCGTGACAGCTGTCTGTGAGGGTGCTAATATGCCTACTACCCTGGATGCTACGAAGTATCTGCAGGACAACAAGATCCTCTTCGTATGCGGCAAGGCTTCGAATGCGGGCGGTGTGGCTACCTCAGCCCTTGAGATGAGCCAGAATTCGGAGAGACTTTCCTGGACCTTTGAAGAGGTGGATAAGAAGCTTGAGCAGATCATGATAAATATCTTCCACAATATCGACGATGCCGCAAAGAAATACGGCAAGGAAGGCGATTATGTAACAGGAGCCAATATAGCGGGCTTCCTGAAGGTCGCAGAGGCCATGAAGGCGCAGGGTATCGTTTAAAATAAGCTGCTACCTCTTTTTAGGGGTATATAATTTTTAAAAAGTGTCGGGAGCTGAGGCAGAGTCCTTGTCCCGGCACTTTTTACAGTATTATGTTTTGGAGGCTGTTTTGAATAACGACAGGACAAGGGGAATTCTTTTTATTATAGGGGCGGCCTTTTGCTTTGCCCTCATGAATCTTTTTGTGAGGATGAGCGCTGAGGTCCCTGTATTTGAGCAGTGCTTTTTCAGGAATATCGTCGGTCTGCTGATCGCGGCGGTCATGGTGCTTCGCGGCAAAAGCAGCTTTGTCTGTCCGAAAGGGGCTAGGCTGGGCGTGCTTTTGCGCTCCGTCTTTGGCACCATAGGTATAGCGGCCAACTATTATGCCATCGACCACATGGACATATCCGATGCCTCCATGTTAAATAAGCTCTCTCCATTTTTTGCCACGATCTTTTCCATATGGGTGCTGGGAGAGGCGGCGAAGCTCAAGGACTGGGTCATACTCATGGTGGCCTTCTCCGGAGCCCTCCTTGTCATAAAGCCGGGCGGAGGGATGGCCAGCCTTCCGGCCTTCATCGGTTTTATAGGGGGAGCCGCAGCCGGACTGGCCTATACCTATGTGCGCTCGATCTCGGGACAGGTCCCCAAATGGCTCATAATTTTCTATTTTTCCGCCTTTTCCTGTCTGGTTTTTCTGCCCTTTATGATAGCGACCTATAAGCCCCTGACCCTTGCCCAGCTTTTGAGCCTTGTGGGAGTGGGAGTTTCGGCCTCGGGAGGGCAGATATGCATAACCAGCGCCTATACCTATGCCCCCGCCAGGGATATTTCAGTCTTTGATTATTCACAGGTGATCTTCGCGGCCCTCCTTGGTTTCGTCTTCCTCGGGCAGCTCCCCGACAGCCTGAGCATAGCCGGCTACGTCATAATAATCGGCGCCGCGGTCTGGAAATGGTATTCCGGGCTTAAGGCTTGAGGCGGTGCTTTTGCGGTTTTTTTATCAGCATTTCTGCCATTTTTATGGTACACTTATAGCTATCAATATTTTTTATTGGGAAAATTGGAAAACTTCGGAAAATCTACATTATTATATGCGTATTCCATTTATACGGCGTATCAGTGGAGGAAGGTATGGCAAGACAACTTACAGAGCAGGAGATAGTAGAGAGATTTGACAGCGCCCTCGCCGGCAATAATATCTATGTGTGCTACCAGGCGCAGATGAACCATGCTACAAACAGGATGGTCGGATCGGAAGCGCTCATGCGCTGGGAGGACCCGGAGCACGGAGCGCAGTACCCGTCTGATTTCATCCCCGTACTGGAGCAAAACGACCTCATTTTCCGGGCCGATCTTTTCGTATTCGAGGAGGTCTGCCGCCTGCAAAAGTTTTGCCTGGATAAAGGGATCGTTCCCGTTCCCATATCCGTCAATATGTCCCGCTATGACATATATCACGACCATAAATACGTCGAAGAGATAGAAAAGATACGGCAGAAGTACCAGGTTCCCGTGCATCTTTTACGCATCGAGATAACCGAGAGCTCAGCCATAGGAGGCACGGATCTTATTTTGAGTGTCTTAAAGAACCTGCCCGACCATTTATATGTGGTCGAAATGGACGATTTCGGCAGCGGATACTCATCGCTTAATATTCTGAAGGACCTGGACGTGGACATCATTAAGCTGGATATGAACTTCCTTAACGGACGTATAGGCGGCAGGGGCGGCACTATAATAAGCTCAATGGTCCAGATGACCAAATGGCTCAATACGCCCGTGATAGCCGAGGGCGTGGAGACCAT
>JAFTEI010000278.1 GCA_017453965.1 Lachnospiraceae bacterium | reverse complement strand
TATGCTCCAGCTCGCCAAGGATGTGCGAGGATACGATGACGGTCATATTGAACTCGTCCCGAAAACGTTTTATCATGTGGCGCACGTCGGCAATGCCCTGAGGGTCCAGGCCGTTGGTGGGCTCATCGAGTATGAGTATCTCGGGATTTCCCAGTATGGCATTGGCTATGCCTAAGCGCTGCATCATTCCCAGAGAGAAATTTTTAAAGGGCTTCTTAGTATCCGGAAGCTCCACAAGCTCCAGCACCCGCTTTATCTCGCGGGAGATCTCCCGCTTTGGAATGCCCTTAACTGTGGCATAATAGTAGAGATTTTCTCTTGCGGACAGGTATTTATAGAACCTGGCTCCCACAAGGAAGCCGATCTTATTCCGGTTTTTCAGGAGCTCTCTGGTATTCCTGCTGCCTGCTATGGAGACCGTGCCCCCGTTCATTTCGGAGAGCCCCAGGATCATTTTAAATATGGTCGTCTTTCCGGCACCGTTCTTGCCGATAAGCCCGTAGATGTCCCCGCGGTTTACCTGCATGTTCACGCCGTTTAAGACCCGGTGCCTGCCGTATCTCTTTTTTATATCTTTAAGCTGTATCACAGCCTCCGTACCCGTGCTCACCAGACCGCTATTCTCCTTTCCCTTTCGAGGTACATCCCGTCTCCGGGCTTTATATTATAGGTTTCCAAAAATTCATCAAACTGCTGCAGCCCCACGTTTATCCTGTAGAAATTCAGGGGATGCGAATCCACGTTAAAATTGCTGCTCTCCGTTTCCGGCTCGTACTGGGCCGCCCAGCAAAGGGCATAGTGGCGGAAGAATTCATCGTAGTTGAAGTCCTTATCTTCCCCGGCGATCTCAAGCACGCATTTTACCCCGCCCATATCGGCCGTGGCCTCTCCGCAGACGAGGCTCCCGTTACAGGCTCCCGAGGCCTCGTAGGGGTATAAAGTAGAATAGTAGGCCGAAACCCTGTCCATCCGGTCCACGAACTTCAGCTTATCGTCCTCCGGAAGCCAGTCCTCTTCGATTCCCTCCTTGTTATAGAGGGCTCCGCCGTCGTCAAAGCCGTGGGTTATCTCGTGCCCCACGGTAGTGCCTATCCCCGCCAGAAGCTGCTCATCGGTCATTCCCGGATAGAATTCGGGGTCGTTTATTATTCCCGAGAAAATATATATCCCATTGGTCAGGGGGTCATACATGGCGTTGCAGACAGTGGTGCTGAGCTCCGTGTCGTAGGGATCCCAGACCTGGCGGTCAAAGGGCTTAAGCGAGCGCTCCGAGCGCAGGCGGTTGTAATAGCGGGAGCAGTCGAGGGCGGCGTCGAGAAAGGTTCCTCCCTCCTCCTTCGGAGTTATATTCAGCTCCGAATAGTCCACGAGCCCGGTGCTGGGGTAGATCACGTGTATGCTCATGGCTTCGAGCTTCTCGAGGCAGGCCTTTTTCCCCTCCTCCGAAAGCCAGTCCTCCTCCGAGAAAATGTCCTTGAATTCGTCTATTATCTTCTCCGTCATGCCGTAGAGTCTTTGATATTCCCCGGCATCGGTATATTTTTCCACGTACAGCTTGTCCATGGCCGCAACCATGGGACCCTGGGCGATATATTCGTTAAATAAGATCGAGTCGGGGTCAGGCTCCTCCTCGCTGGCTTCAGCTTCTCCGTCGCCATCCTCCCCGTCCTCTTCCTCGCCGCCCTGAAGCTCCGGCTCCACGACATAGTCTCTGTAGGCGGCGTATTCATAGGATTCCTTACTCAGATATTTCTCAGAAAAAAGCAGATAGTGTACGATAAACATGGCTTTGATATTTTCCAGGTCCCGGGAAAGATCGATCTTTGACAGCCCCTTAAGGTAGCTGGAATCCGCGACAAAGCTGTCCCGGCCCCGGTAGCCCCAGGCGTTGAGATATTCTTCAAGAGGATAGTCTCCTGCTGCTTCGGCAAGCTCGGAGCGGGTACAGGTATCCTCAGCCTCAAAGGAATATAAGGTATCGATG
>JAFTEI010000277.1 GCA_017453965.1 Lachnospiraceae bacterium | reverse complement strand
GGCCTGCCGGTACGGGAAAGACCTTTCTCGGCATGGCTATGGCAATTACCGCCTTTAAAAACGAGGAGGTGAGCCGCATTATACTTACCCGCCCTGCCATAGAGGCCGGCGAAAAGCTGGGCTTCCTTCCCGGAGACCTGCAGAGCAAGGTGGACCCGTATTTGAGGCCATTATACGACGCCCTCTACCAGATAATGGGGCCGGACAGCTTTCAGAAGAACATGGAAAAGGGCCTGGTGGAGGTGGCTCCCCTTGCGTATATGAGGGGAAGGACGCTGGATAACGCCTATATCATCCTGGACGAGGCGCAGAATACCACGCCTGCGCAGATGAAGATGTTTCTGACCAGGATAGGCTTCGGCTCAAAGGTCGTGGTCACCGGGGATAAGACCCAGAAGGACCTGGCCGCGGGAATGGTCTCGGGTCTGGACACGGCGGAGAGAGTGCTTAAGAATATAGAGGGAATATCCTTCCAGTATCTTACCAGTCAGGACGTGGTAAGGCACCCGCTGGTGCAGAGGATCGTCAAGGCCTACGAAGATTATGAGGTAAAGTCAAAGAGACGTGAAGCAAAAGGAAACAAAGAAAAAAAAGGAAGATCGCGCTAAGACAAAGAGGACGGAGGACATCAGGCCCCTTCCGCGTAAAATATATCTGCTGACCATTTTTGAACTGCTGTTTGCCCCTGCTGTTACTTTTTTGTGCGTATATTTTAAAGAGGGCTTCAGCCGGTACGCCTGCTTCGGCGCGGCCGCGATACTCATAATATCCGGCCTGGGGAGCGCAGCCCTTATAAAGGAATACCCCTCCCTGCCTTACGGCAACAGGGAGCATCCGGTCCGCAATACTGTGGTGTTCGCGGCGCTTTGCCTGATATCGCTCAGCATGGGCTTCTTGCCCGAATTCGTCGTGCCGCTTTCATCCCTGTGCCTCATATATATGATACTGACCTCGGTGGTCACAGGCTACGCCCACGGCCTGCTCTTTACGGCGATGGCCATGTGCGCCCTCGGAGAGGGGGGCTGGTTCTTCCTGTATTATTTTCTCGGGACCATACTCCTGTTTTTCCTGTATTCCAGAATATCGGAGATGGAAAGGGTCTTCGTGCCCCTATGCTTTTTTGCCCTGTACCGGATACTCTTCTTCGCCGTTATAAGCCTCCTTTTAAATTCAGAGCTTACGCCACAGCTCATTACCGCCGCCGCGGGAGGGCTCATGGCTGAGCTCGTGATCTGCGCCATCGGGCTCTACAGGTTGAGGCAGGACGTTATAAACAGGAGAAATCTCAGGCTCACGGAGCTGTGCGATCCGGAGCACAATCTATTAAAGTCCCTGCGCGAGGAATCCCGGGAGGAGTTTTTCAGGGCCGTGCATACGGCGTATCTTTGCAATCTCTGCGCCAGGGAGGTGGGAGCGGACATACCCGGGTCGAGGGCTCTGGGATATTTTCACCGTATCGGAGTGCTGCGCGGGGACAATATGAACATCGCGCAGAAATCCTTAAGTATAGCACTGGAGAATAATTTCGATCCGGAGCTCGTCTCCCTCATAAGGGAATATTGGGGAATCTCCGGCAGGAAGCTCTCGAAGGAGGCCTCCATCGTCATCTTATGCGACGACATAGTCTATACCATAATGGACAGGTTCGCCACGAGCAACAACGTCAATTACGACAATATAATCTCCGATACCATGGAATTTTATATGCAGTATAAGAGGTTTCAGAACTCTGAGCTCACCTTAAGGGAGCTTGCCGCCATAGAAAAATGTCTCAAAGGAGAGAAGCTTTACTATGACTTTCTTCGTTGAATGCGAAACGGATATAGTCCTGGAGGGCATAGATGATCCTGAGGCTGTCTTAAGGGAGACCGCGGGGGAGACCTTAAGGCGCCTGGACTGCCCCTATGAGGCCTCGGTGAGCCTCACCCTGACAGACGGGGAGGAGATTCGCCGGTTGAACAGGCAGTTCAGGGACATCGACGCGGTCACGGACGTGCTCTCCTTTCCGCTGCTGGACTTTGAGTGCCCCGGGGACTTTTCAGGTATCCGGGAGGACGATCCGGAGTGCTTTGACCCCGAAACAGGGGAGCTGACGCTGGGGGATATAGTGATAAATCTGGAGCGCGTCATAAGTCAGGCGGCCGATTACGGACACTCCCAGAGGCGAGAATTCGCTTTTCTTATTGTACATAGTGTGTTACACTTACTGGGGTTTGACCACGAGACAGCTTCCGAGGAAGGGGAGATGTTCTCACTTCAGGAAGAGATATTAAATACGTTGGGCTACGTCAGATGACGGCCCGCTTAACGGAACGGAGTAGCTATGAGTTATAAGTCAGATATTACCCCGGGGATAAAATCCCCTTTTATATAGGAGGATATAGACAGATGACAGATATTAAGAGATATATTTTACTGGGTGTGCTCACCCTTTCCTGTTTTACGCTTTCCGCCTGCGGCAAAAAGGGTGAGGCGGAATCCGCCGCTGCGCCGGTAGAGGTGGAGGAGACCGGGGAAGCCGAGGTAGAGGACCCGGAGGCCTATTCAAAGGTGGAGGAGGCCATGGAATCCGATGAGACGGTCGAGGCCAACCCCAGCGGAATAGTTGCCGAGTACGACTATGTTTCTGCCTATGCCATGCCGAGGCAGGAGGAGGACGGCAAGATCAGGAGCTATCTTTCAGGGAAGCTCGTGGACAAGGAGCAGGGCTTGAGAAGACCTGTTGCAGTCATGCTCAACAACATCGAGGATGCCCTTCCGATGAGCGGGGTCTCCAACGCCGATGTCATCTATGAATGCGTCGTGGAGGGCGGTCTTACCCGTATGATGGGTATTTTTGAAAATTATGACAAGCTCGACAAGATAGGCTCCGTCAGGAGCTGCCGCAATTACTTTGTCTACTGCGCCCTGGAATATGACGCTATCTACTGTCACTACGGGCAGTCGGTCTATGCCATGCCTCTGCTCGAGGAGGATTTCGTGGACAACTTAAGCGGACTGGGAGCCGAGGGAGACACGGTCTTTTACCGTACCAACGACCGTATTGCCCCGCACAATGCCTACGCCTCCGCCAAGGGCATAGCCAAGGGTATTGAGAATTTAGGCTACAGGACCACATACAGGGACAACTATACCGGAAAGTTTACCTTTGCCAAGGACGGGGACGTCATAGTTCCCTCAGCCCAGGGCGCCTACGATGCCACTCATATCGAGCCCGGCTACGTTATAAACAAGCCCTGGTTCGACTACAACGCCGAGGACGGAAAATATTATCGCTTTGAATACGGCGATAAGCAGATAGATGTCGAGAACAACGAGCAGCTCGCGGCCGACAATGTTGTGCTGCAGTATACGACCTGGTCCACGGTCGACGACAAGGGGTATCTCGCCTTCGACTGTCATTCGGGCGGGGATATGGTATATATTTCCCACGGAAAGGCAGTGCCCGGGACCTGGATCAGATTTGACGGCGACCAGGGAGCTACGAGATATTTCGACATGGAGGGAAAGGAAATCGTATTTAATCAGGGTAAGACGTGGATCTGTCTTATTCAGGACACGATGGGAGATAAGGTGGTAATAAAATAAATGCCGAAGAAGCACAAGGCCAGACCCGGAAAAACTAATTTTATCTTTCAGGGTGGAATCCTTGCTATCGCCGGCGTTATTACCAGGATAATCGGACTTTTTTACAGGGTTCCGGTCACAAACATTATAGGCGATGAGGGAAACGGTTATTATGCCGCCGCGTACCAGATATACAATATTATGCTGCTTATATCTTCGTACAGTCTGCCTATAGCCATCTCAAAGATAGTTTCAGCAAGGTATTCCAGGAAACAATACGGAAATTCGTCGCAGGTTTTTAAAGGCGGGCTGCTGTTTGCCTTTGTTTCCGGCGGTATAGTCTGCCTTTTGGTTTTTTTTGAGGCAGATTTTTTTGCCGGAAAGCTTATGAGCGAGCAGATGTCCGCCATTGCCTTGAGGATCTTTGCGCCCACCCTACTTATCGTGGCGATAATGGGAGTTATCCGGGGCTATTTTCAGGGAATGGGGACCATGATACCGACTGCGGTCTCGCAGATAATTGAGCAGATAGTCAATGCCGTAGTCAGCATCCTGGCGGCCCGGGCCCTCTATGGCTACGGGATGAAGGTTGCTGCCCTCCTGCAAAACGACCACTATGCTCCGGCCTACGGAGCCGCGGGCTCCACCCTCGGAACCTCGGCGGGAGCTCTTGCGGGGCTGCTCTTCCTGATATTCATGCTGCTGGTCCTCTCCTCCACCCTGAGCGAGCTCAGGAGGAATGAGGAAAATCCGCAGGCAGAGCCTCTTTCCTATATCGTAAAGCTCATAATAATGACCGCCGTTCCCGTAATAATGAGTACGGCCATCTACAATATAAGCGATGTGCTGGATAACGGCATCTTCAACAAGATAATGACCTTAAAGGGCAGGGGCATAGAAAAGACCTCCATATGGGGAGTTTACTCAGGAAAGTACAAGCTTCTGATGAATGTGCCAATCGCCCTCTCAAACGCGATGAGCGCGTCCACGGTACCCACCCTTGCGGCCTCCATGGCAGCCGGGGACCTTAAAGCGGCCAGGAGGCGTACCAACTATGCCATGCGCTTTACGATGCTGATAGCCTTCCCCTGTGCCGTAGGGCTGGCGGTTTTGGCGGACCCCATACTGACCATGCTCTTTTCCGGGGAGCAGGCCCTGGCGGCGGCCCTTATAAGGGCGGGGGCGGTATCCATAATCTTTTTCTCCATATCCACCCTCTCAAACGGGATACTCCAGGGCATAAACCGGATGCAGATACCGGTCATAAATTCGGTGCTCTCACTGATAGTGCATCTTGCGCTGCTATATGTGATGCTGGATAAATTTGACTTAGGAATATACGCTGTCCTTATCGGCAACACCCTCTTTGCGCTGTTTATGTGTATCTTAAACCAGATAGCCATAAGACGGTTTTTAAACTACGCCCAGGAGATTAAGAGGACCTTTCTGGTGCCCTTCATTTCCGCGGCTTTGATGGGAGTCATAGTCTTTGGAGTCTATAAGCTCTTTGCCCTCTTTGCGGGAAATATGTTAAGCACCCTTATTTCCATTGTCATAGGTGTCGGAGTTTATTCTATAGCGATAATGAAGCTGGGAGGAGTTCGGGAGGCAGAGCTCAAGGAAATGCCCGGAGGTGGCCTCATACTACGTATCACGAGGATATTCCACATATTATGAAAAGAGTAGGTATAATCGGAGCCGGCGCCTCCGGTATGGCGGCAGCGATCGCAGCAGCGGAAAAAGGGGCGTCGGTTTTTTTATTTGAAAATAAGGACAGGGTGGGAAAGAAGCTCCTTTTGACCGGAAACGGGAAATGCAATCTCACAAATGTCAGGATGGGGCCAGAGTTTTTTCATTCCAGCTCTGACGAGGAGGCGCTCATAGAGAGCGTCCTAAGGCGCTTTGGCTGCGAGGACACGATAAT
>JAFTEI010000276.1 GCA_017453965.1 Lachnospiraceae bacterium | reverse complement strand
TATACGAAGCCGCTTGAAAATTACAAGAACCCCAGAGGAGGACAGTTCCAGGCCGGGCTTTATCCCGTTTCGGCAAATGTTCCGCTGGGAACACAGACCGGAGCTACTCCCGACGGAAGGCTTGCCCATACGCCCATTGCTGACGGTATCGGACCTGCCCAGGGAAGGGATACGAAGGGACCTACGGCTACCTGTAATTCGGTGGCAAGGATAGACCACGGCATTGCTTCAAACGGAACCCTCTTTAACCAGAAGTTCCATCCCTCGGCTCTCTCGGGAGAAAAGGGCTTAAATGACTTTGCAAATCTTATAAGGACCTTCTTCGACGAGAAGGGAATGCATATGCAGTTTAACGTCGTAGATAAGCAGACCCTTCTGGACGCACAGAAGAATCCTGATAAATACCGCCACCTGGTTGTCAGGGTCGCGGGATATTCCGCACTGTTCACCACGCTTTCGAAGTCTCTGCAGGATGACATCATAAGCCGTACCGAACAGGGATTAGACGCATGAGGGGGATAGATGGACTATCTTGACACCAGAGGAAGAATTTTTGACATACAGAGATATTCGGTACATGACGGCATAGGGATACGTACCATAGTTTTTCTCAAGGGCTGCGTACTGCGCTGCCGCTGGTGCTGCAATCCCGAGTCCCAGCACTACGAGATCGAGACGATGCGCACTATAGACGGCAAGGTAAAGACCGTGGGAGAGGACGTCACCGTCCGTGAGGTCATGGAGACCGTGGAGATGGACAGGCGCTTTTACTGGCGCTCCAAGGGCGGACTGACGCTCTCGGGCGGAGAGTGTACCCTCCAGGCGGATTTTTCGAGGGACCTCCTGCATGCGGCTAAGGATGCCGGCTTTTCTACGGCAATCGAGAGCATGGCCTGCTGCGACTATGAGAAGATCGACGCGCTGCTGCCCTATCTAGATACCTATCTTTGTGACATAAAGCATATCAATGCGGATAAGCACAAGGAATTTTGCGGCCGGGACAACCTCCTTATGCTGGACAATATTTCGAGGATAGCCCGCGAGGGCAGGTGTGAGCTCGTGATCCGTACACCGGTTATCCCCACCTTCAACGATACTCCGGAGGAGATCAGGGGGATCGCGGAGTTTGCTTCGAGACTGCCCGGAGTCAGGCAGATGCATATCCTCCCCTACCACAGGCTGGGCTATGACAAATATACCGGCCTCGGACGGGACTATCCCATGGGCGATCTGAAGATACCCGACAGGGAGAGGATGCTGGAGCTTAAACGGCAGGTCGAGGCTACGGGACTTATTTGTATAATAGGTGGATAAGACGTGGAATTTCAGAATAAACAGAGGATAGTTCAGGAGCTGGTTCCCGGGCGTCAGGTCACCCTCGCCCATATTATCGCAAATCCTGACAAGACTCTCTATTATAAGCTGGGTCTGGACCCGGCCGTGGAGATCGAGAAGTCGGCCATAGGCATAATGACAGTGTCTCCGGCGGAGACTGCCATAATCATGGGAGATATCGCCATAAAGAGCGCGGGAGTCGAGCTGGGCTTCGTGGACAGGTTCAGCGGCTCGCTCATAGTGACGGGCACTGTTTCGGAGGTGGAGGCCGCCACTACGGCTATTCTGGACTATGTTCAAAACACCCTGGGATATGAGATCTGCTCCATCACCCGCACATAAAGGAGATATTGGAGTATTTGCAATGATTGAATTTTTAAAGGATCTGGTATTGCTGGTGGCAGGCTTTGTTTTGCTCATAAAGGGAGCTGACATTTTCGTGGACGGGGCATCGGGCCTCGCCAAACGCTTCGGGGTTCCGGAGATAATAATAGGACTGACGATAGTGGCTATGGGGACCTCGGCGCCGGAGACGGCTGTCAGCATTGCTGCCGCCGCCAAGGGCAACGCCGATATCTCTATAGGAAATGTCCTCGGAAGCAATATAATGAATATACTGGTCATCCTTGGAGTGGCCTGTACGATAACCGCCATAGCGGTGGGAAAGAGCACCATAAAGTATGAGATGCCATTTATGGTGGCCGTGACTGTTATATTCATGCTGCTGGGGCTGGACGGAGTGGTGTCCCGTCTGGATGGAGCGATCCTGTGGGTACTCTTCATCGCCTATCTGGTATATATGATAATAATGGCGAAGCGTTCAGGCCCGCAGGAAGAGGGTGACCAGGAGAAGAAGCCCTTCTGGAAGATAGCTCTTTTCATAGTGCTGGGTATGGGGATGATAGTGCTGGGAAGTAATTTCTCGGTCGACGGAGCCAGCGGAATAGCGAGGATCTTCGGCATGAGCGAGCGCTTCATCGGTCTTACCATAGTGGCTCTCGGGACTTCGCTGCCCGAGCTCGTCACCTCCTGCATGGCGGCAAGGAAGGGCAATGCGGATATCGCCATCGGAAATATCGTCGGGAGCAATATCTTCAACATACTTTTCGTAATAGGTACAGCCTCCCTGATCGTACCCATAAACTTTGCGGTCAATTTCCGCTTCGATGCCGTTGCCGCCATAGGAGCCGCGGTCCTTCTTCTTATATGTTCCCTCAAGGGAAGGCTGAAGAGAGTACACGGCATAATAATGCTCTTATGCTACGCGGCCTATTTTGTGTATATCACGTTCTGACAGTATTTTCGGGTTACGTAAAGATACAAATATGTTTTTGAAATAGTGATGCCATTTTGTCGTATTTTTGACAAAATGGCATATTTTTTTTCTGTGTTTTTGACAAAATTACATCGGGAAATTTATCAATCTGTTAAAGTTTCGCAAAAGGAAGCTTTTGTGCTGATGCTTTCCAAATCTTCTTCCACTATTATAATCATGGATGGGTCAAAACACAAGTGACCCTTTGAAGTATTTTGTACAGTCTTTTGGGCATTTTTCATAAATGCTGTCGGTTTTTACCAAAATATAATTTCATATACCTTTATATCGGCTCTGTTCCCTGATTACTTAAGAGTGTCAGGGAAAATTTGTGTATTTTCGTATTATAGGGCTTAGCAGAGTTTGTTATATACATTTAAGTTTTTTATTTGCCGTCAAAAAAATGGTCTATATAGATGAAAAAGAATGGAGGAAAAAATGGCAAGAAGAGGAGAAAACATTTATCAAAGAAGGGACAGGAGATGGGAAGCGAGAGTGATCATCGGCCGAAAGCAGAATGGAAGGGCAAAATACAAATATCTATACGGCCACAGCTATTGTGAGGTAAAGGAGAAAAAGAAGGCTTTCATTATAGAAATAGAGAATAAAAATCCATTTAAACAACCTAAAGCAGGAACGGTCGCTTATGTAAGTGAATTATGGCTCAGGGAAATAGCTGCAAGCTTAAAGGAATCGTCTGTATGCCGGTACAGAGAGAAGCTTGATACCTATATTCTACCTGAATTTGGTACAAGAGAGTTTTCAGACATATCAACCGATGAAGTGGCTGCGTTTATTGCCCTACTGCAAACGGATGGTTATAACGGTCGAAAACCTATAGGATCAAGCTCGGCAAGCATGGTACTCACTGTGTTTAAACAGCTTCGTCTTCATGCATTAAGGGCTGATCTGAAAGTCAGATTTTCACCGGAATGTATTAAGGTCAAATCGCACAAATCTACGGTGGAAGCCTTCTCAGAGGAGGAAGAGACATCGTTGATAAAACATCTCAAAAAAGATATGGGAAACACTGAAGCAGGAGTGCTGACCATGCTTTTTACTGGAATCCGGGTAGGTGAACTGTGTGCATTGAACTGTGATAATATCGACCTCGATGCAGGCATTATCCATATCAACCAGACAATGCAGCGGCTTCCAATAGCTGACGGCGACAAAAAAACGAGTGTGCGTATTAATTCTCCTAAAAGTGACAGTTCGATCCGGGATGTACCAATAACCAAAGAATTATCCGAACTGCTCCAGGGTATATGCCAGCCTGGGGTA
>JAFTEI010000275.1 GCA_017453965.1 Lachnospiraceae bacterium | reverse complement strand
TGAAGTCAGAACGATTAACGGTGGAAACGCACCTAAGAATTTGGATTATGAGAATTACGAAAAGGCACCTAATGACATTGGTCTTAGACTGATCGCCATTGGGGGCCTCAGCCTTTCTCGTGGTTTGACCCTGGAGGGGTTGTCAACCAGCTATTTTTACAGAAATTCATCCATGTATGATACACTTATGCAGATGGGCAGATGGTTCGGATATCGCGGAAAATATCGTGATCTATGCAAGATCTGGATGCCGGATGAATCAATGGCATGGTATTCATATATTTCGATGGCAACTGACAAGCTTCGTGCAGAAGTTCGCCGAATGCAGAACGACAATATGACACCGACGGACTTCGGTCTGGCAGTAAGATCTGATATTCAGGGCCTGCTTGTCACAGCCAGAAATAAAATGCGCTCTGCAAAAGATTATGAGACAGTTGTGAATTTTAGCGGAGAAGTTGTTGAAACGAGATATATTCACAGCACTCGGGATATTCTTCGAAGGAACTATGAAGAAACCGAGGCTTTCCTGCAAGATATCGGTGCTAATTACCCGGTACACAGAAATGATCCTGAACTTGCGCTTAATGGCTATCAGTATCTCAATATTCCAAAGGAAAAGATCATTGATTTTCTGGGCGTGTACTCTGCTCATACACTGAATATTGATTTTGTGGTTACAGAGCTGCTGACTATGTTCAAAGAGGATGATCAGCAGATATTTGATAGCTGGGACATACTTATTGCAGGAGGTTTAAGCACGACAGCGGAGATTACCTTTGCAGGTCTGTCAGTGAGACCGGTAAAGCGTGGTTTTGCTTACAGGAAGGATACGAAGTCTCTCCAGATGTCCGGAAAGAATTCACGACTTGGCAGCAAGGACCTAGCAAAGGGCGGCCTTACAAAGGCGACAGTTGAAAAAATGGAAGAAGGTCAGGAAGAGAGAAAGAACTTTAGCGAGGATTTCTATTTTAACACTGGAATGAAGAGGAATCCGTTAATGGTTATATATCCTGTTAAGCTTTCATATGAACCGAAGGACGGACAACCTGTTGATGAGATAAAGAAAAAAATTGCGGAGTCCATTGATTTTCCGATTATTGGCCTGAGTATAGGAATACCGCGTATTAGTGGTAAGAAACGTGAGGTCATTAAGTACAAGGTAAATAAGCAGAAGTGGCTTGAACTGTTTGGCGCCGATGATACAGATGATCTTTATGAAGTAGACGAAACGATTCCGGAGGAGTAAAAGCATGACAGATCTGAGGGAGTTATTTAATAGTATAGCGAGGATCGATTCATACCAGAGAGTTGACGACGCACATCCTCTGGATCTGTATGTTGGTGTCGATGAGATGTCAAGATGGACCCTGCTTCTAGTTTGCGATGTAAGGCTGAAACAGTTGACCTCCTCAAAAATGATTCAAGCGAAGCTGGGCCAGAGAAATGACGGGAGATGGGCGGTGTCCCTCTCACTTGTGAAGGATGAATACAGAGATATGTTTATCCTGCTATGCGGTGACATTATCGAGTCGTCCAGAGCAATACGGAATAAGGACAGGGCCGCAAAGTTCGTAGTTTCCAGGTATAAGGAATGGAAAGAGATGCTGGCCAACACCCGCAATGGTTTGCTGACTCCTGAAGAAATCAAAGGGCTGTTGGGAGAAATGTATATACTTGAAAGTGAGCTTATGTCCAGGCACGGCCCTGATAAATCTGCTCTTTCATGGACCGGACCCAAGGCCGCCCATCAGGACTTTATTCTTGATGATACCTGGTACGAAGTTAAGACTATCTCAAGCGGAAAAGATGAAGTGAAAATTTCTTCGATTGAGCAGCTGGATTGTCAGAATGATGGCAAGCTGATTGTTGTGTATGCAGATAAGACGAGCATAACAAATGCAAATGCCATTAATCTAAATCTTGTGTATATGAAGCTGCTGTCCAGACTCGTGGACGATGATGTTAAGGCTGAGTTCTGCGACATGTTGTTGAAGTATGGTTACTACCCGAGGCCAGAATACGAAGACGTGGATTATACATTTGAGGTTAAAGGCGTAAGGCATTATATGTTAACAGAGTCCTTTCCTTGCTTCAGGAGAAGGAATATTCCAGCAGCTATTACGAAGGTAGACTATGTTATATCGCTTCCGGCGATAAAGGATTTCAGGGAGGGAGAAGAAAACAGCTATGGAATTGAGTGAATTTCGGGCTGGAATACTGGATGACGTTCATTTTAATGCGTCGATGAACGGGACCTCTCCCAGAGAAGAGTTTCTGGCACTTTACGCCGGAACACTTGTTGACGCGGAAGAATTTGAGGACTTTGAGCAGCTGGCATATGAGGGTGTCGGTTTCAGAAATCGTCGTATTCAGATTGATGGCTATTATTACAGTGAGTTTGAAAATTGCCTGTATATTATAATCTGTCCTTTTGTGGATAGTATAGAGACGCAATCACTGACAGCAACAGAGGCAGAGAATCAGTTTAAACGTGCCCGCGCATTTGTAGAAGAATCCAGATCAGGGTTTATCCAGAAATACGCAGAGGAAAGCTCTCCCGGATATGGATTTGCACTGGACATACAGAAGCGCTATATGAACGTTACTAGGATCAAGTTTTACATCCTGACCGACATGGTCATGAGTAGCCGTATCAGGGAAATTTCCAGCACTAATATTGGGGCTTCTGTTGCGGAGTACCACATCTGGGATATTTCCAGATTACAAGGCATTCAGGAATCCTAAACAGGTAAGGAAGAAATCATTATTAATCTTAAGGAATTTTCAGAGCATGGAATACCTTGCCTTGAGGCCGGATCATATGGTGAGTATACATCTTACCTCTGCAGTATACCGGGAGCTATTTTGGCGGATTTATACAACAAGTATGGCGGACGACTGCTTGAAGGAAATGTTCGTTCTTTCCTGACTGCAAAGGGTAAGATTAACAAGGAGATTCGTAATACGATTCTTAATAACCCGGGTATGTTCTTTGCCTACAATAATGGAATAGCGGCAACGGCCTATGAGGTAAAATTTGAGTACGGAGATAATTGCTTGTATATTACAGAAATTACATCGCTGCAAATTGTGAATGGTGGTCAGACTACTGCCTCACTTGCTGCTGCAGCTGTGAATGATAAGAGCAAAGTAAATGGCCTTAAGGATATCTATGTTCCGATGAAGCTCTCCGTAGTTACTCCGGAGAAGGCCATGGAGCTGATACCTAATATTGCCAAGTACGCCAATAAGCAGAATAAAGTCAGCGACGCAGACTTCTTCTCTAATCATGCATTTCATGTCCGCATTGAGGATTTTTCGCGTCGTGTACTTGCACCGGCAGTTATGGGGAATCAGTTTGGTACGCACTGGTATTATGAGCGTACCCGCGGCCAGTATAAGCAGGAACAGGCAAGAATGACAAAGCCGCAAAAGTATAAGTTCCTGCTTCAAAATCCCAAGGTGCAGATGTTCACAAAAACGGAGCTGGCGAAGTATTTCAATATTTACCGTCAACTTCCGCATCAGGTTAGTACCGGTGCGCAGAAAAACTTCATTAGATTTGCTGAATGGGCCAGTGAAGCCTGGGAGAAGAACGAGGCCGATTTCAACGAAGCATTCTTTAGAAAAATTGTGTGCCTGAATATTCTCTTCAAGAAGGCCGACTATCTTGTAAAAAATGCAGTTTGGTATGAAATGGGTTATAAGGCGCAGGTCGTGACATATGCACTGTCCTATTTGTTCTATGCCATCGAAAAGCAGGATGATGCATTTGCTCTGGATTTCAGATCTATCTGGAATAACCAAGGCGTTTCTCGCGCTCTGGAACTGCAGATTGAGCAGATCGCAGAGGCTATGTATAACCATCTTGTTTCACCAGGTAGAGATGTGGAAAACGTAACTGAGTGGGCTAAGCGAGAGGCATGCTGGAAAAAAGCAAAGCAGATTGATGTTCCACTAAGCAATGAGTTCCTTGCAGAGCTTGTACTTAAGAGTGAAGAAAAAGAGGATAACCGTGCTGCTGTCAAAGATCAAAAGCTGCAAAGCAGTGCGTCTACAATGATACAGGTTGCCAATTATGGTGTGGATGGATGGAAAGCACTGCTCGAGTGGGGCACGCTGGAACATATCTTCACCCCACAGGATATTTCATTCCTGAGGGTTGCTATTGCAATGGAAAAAGGAAAATTCCCGAGCGAGAAGCAATGTGCAAAGATCATACAAGTGCTGGAAAAAGCAAGAACGGAAGGATACGCAGACAATGCTTAATTACAGGACCGGAGAAAACGAACATATAAATGCGTCGGTACCGCATTTGCCTATAATGAAGACTGAACCGGAAAGGAGTGCGTATTATGCCTAATTATCTGGATTTGTTTGCTGGCGCGGGTGGATTGTCCGAAGGTTTTATTCAGACAGGATACAATCCCATTGTCCATGTTGAAATGGATGAAGCAGCTTGCTTTACTCTTAAAACAAGATCGGCATACCATTGGCTAAAGGCCAATAGCAAAATCAATATTTATGAGAAGTATATATCCGGGGAGATGTCCAGAGCAGAGTTGTATAAAACTGTTCCGGATACCGTCCTGAATGCTGTTATGAATTATGAAATATCTGAGGAAACGATTCCAGAAATATTTGCACGTGTTGATACAATCCTTGGTAGGAATAATCTTGATCTGATCGTAGGTGGCCCACCTTGTCAGGCTTATTCTCTTGTGGGAAGAGCGCGATCCGAAAATGGAATGATAGGTGACAAGCGCAACTATCTATACAAATTGTATGCTGAATTCCTGAAGAGATATAAACCGAAATACTTTGTGTTTGAGAATGTTACAGGGTTGCTTTCAGCAAAAGACAAGGATGAGACACTTCACTTTGACAATATGAGAGCATTATTCAAGGAGTGTGGCTATTCTACAGAATACCGTGTTCTGAAAGCTACTGATTATGGTGTCCTCCAAAACAGAAAAAGAATCATACTAATAGGTAAGCGTGGAAAAGACGAAAAAAATTTTTATCCAGAGCTTCCAACGGTAAATACGGAGGGTGTTACTGTATCTGAAATTTTCAAGGACCTCCCTCCCTTACATGCCGGAGAAGGAAGCTACCGCCCGGTAAAAGCTCTGGAGTACAAGGGCACCTATTTATATGATATGGGAATCAAGGATACAGACTTGATTTCATTCCATTCTGCACGTCCGCATACCGATCAGGATTTGGAAATTTATCGGCTTGTGGTAGATACGTGGAATAAGGAAGGTAAGAGAATTGACTATCCAGATTTTCCGGAAAAGCTCAGGACCCATCACAATATGACGGCCTTTCTCGACCGTTTCAAGGTTGTTGCTGGTAATCTTCCATATTCTCAGACGGTTGTTGCGCATGTTTCCAGGGATGGACATTATTACATTCATCCTGACATTAAGCAAAATCGATCGCTAACTCCCCGTGAGGTGGCCCGGTTGCAGACGTTCCCGGACAGCTATTACTTCGAGTCAAGAAAGGATATCCCTGGAAGAACCGCGGCATATCGTCAGATTGGTAATGCTGTGCCTGTAAGACTTGCATATACTGTGGCTGCGGCTCTTAAAGATAAGCTGGAGTGATGGGATATGGATGTGCATGACAAGCAGACACGAAGCTACAACATGTCCAGAATTAAGGGCAAGGATACGAAACCGGAAGAAGCTGTAAGAAAATATTTGTTTTCGCAAGGATTCCGTTACCGGAAGAACGATAAAAGGCTACCAGGGAAACCAGATATATTTTTGCCGAAATACAGGACAGCTATATTTGTAAACGGATGTTTTTGGCATAAGCATGAAGGCTGCCGCTATTTTGTGTGGCCAAGAAGCAATTCGGAATTCTGGAAAGAGAAAATCGAAGGGACTGTAGAAAGAGATCGAAAGAAAACAGCGGAACTGATAGCAGCAGGCTGGCGTGTTCTTGTAATCTGGGAATGTGAATTAAAGCCAGCGTTAAAGGAAGAAACATTGCAACGCTTATGCAGTGAGATCAGAAATGTTTCTACAGTTGAAGAATAAGCACCATGACGGGACGCTCATTTTATTCAAATACAATCCAAGGCTTCCTTGATGAGGAAGCATATAGCATTTTAGGCAAGTTGGCCGACAGCAATCCTTTTGACCTGACAGAGATGCAAAAATATGCATGGTCAGAGGAAATTTCGATCCTGAAGGATCAGCTCTGTGATTATGGTTCCGGCCGTATCTTGCTGGAGTATACAATCCCCAGAATGGGAAAGCGAGTCGATGCTGTTATTTTATATAAGGGGCTTGTCACGCTCCTGGAGTTTAAGGCGGGAGACGATGAGTACCGAAAAGCAACATTCGATCAGGTACTTGACTATGCACTTGACCTGAAGAATTTCCAGTCGGGTTGTCAGGAACTGATTATTGCCCCGATTGCTGTGCCGACAGAAGCGCCGGAGAAGCAGTATGAGCTTCATAAATATCCGGATGGGGTTCTTTACCCTATTGGAGCTAATCGAAACAATGTCGGGAAGGTGATGAACATTGTATTTGAAAAATACGAGCAGCCAGCTTTTGATTATGTCGCATGGGAAAGTGCTGTTTATATGCCTACACCGACAATTGTTGAAGCGGCGCAGGCGCTATACAACAATCATCGTGTTGAAGAAATCAGCAGGAGCGACGCCAAGGCCCATAATCTGACAGTAACATCTGATGCTATCAAGAGAATAATTTCATATAGCAAAGCCCTGAAACGGAAATCTATTGTCTTCATAACAGGCGTTCCAGGAGCGGGTAAAACACTTGTGGGATTGAATCTTGCCAGCGAGTTTCATAATAACAAAATTAGAGAGCACGCAGTATTTCTTTCCGGAAACCTGCCGTTGGTTATGGTATTGCAGGAGGCACTTACACGGGATAAGGTTCAGCGCGAAGCCAAAATGGGACATAAAATGAGCAAGGCTGATGCCAGGCGAGAAGTTAAGAGCTTTATTCAGATTATTCATACTTACCGCGACGAGTATGTTGGTAACGACCGGAAGCCCACTGAGCACGTGGCAATTTTTGATGAATCCCAAAGATCCTGGACAAAGGAAGAATTGACTTCCTTTATGGAGAAGAAGAAAGGAATCAGAGGTTTCAACTACAGTGAACCGGAGTTCCTGATCAGCACCATGGATAGGCTTGAGGACTGGGGTGTTGTTGTTTGTCTCATCGGGGGCGGCTAGGAAATCAATAAAGGCGAAGCAGGTATGCCGGAATGGTTTGACTCTTTGCAAAGACGATTTACCGACTGGGATATATATACTGCAGATAACATCAAGGATGAGGAGTATCTTCGTGGCCGTACATGGGAATCTCTGGTTACAGGCCTTAATGTAACGATTAATAATGATCTTTATCTTACTACCTCAATGCGTTCCTTCCGCAGTGAGAGCGTGTCAGACCTAGTAAAATATCTGCTGGATAATGATCTTTTAGGAGCACAGAATACCTATGCACAACTGAAGGATAGGTATCCGATCCGGATTACCCGTAATCTTGATACAGCGAAGAACTGGGTGCAAAAGATGGCTCGCGGTACAGAGCGTTATGGTATGTTGGCAAGCAGTAATGCAGCGCGACTTAAACCGTGTGGTGTAGTATATGCAAATGACAGGTCGAGTATTTCTCCTGAAAACTGGTTTTTGAATCCGAAGGAAGATATCAGATCAAGCTGCTTCCTGGAGGCGGTCGCTTCTGAATTCGAGACACAGGGCCTGGAGCTTGACTATGCCATTGTTGCTTGGGACGCAGATTTCAGAATCGAAAATGGTGAATGGATCGTATACCATATGAGTATCCGGAAAGCGCCTCCGGACTGGTCACCGATCAAGAAGGAGGAAGATATCCTCTTTATGAAGAACGCATATCGCGTCCTTCTGACAAGAGCCAGACAGGGATTTATTATCTTTATCCCGGAGGGCAGCGATACTGATATTACCAGAAAACACGAGAATTACAATACGACATTTGAATATCTGAAGTCGGTGGGATTTCCAGTAATTGATATAAATTCAGAAGATGTAAATGAATGGTGTTGAATATACTGTTTCGTGTGTTGCTGACGGTTGTAATCATGAAAGAAGCTCGGGAATTATTTCTGTAGGGATACGGATATATGTTTGGAAAGATTTTTTGTTATCAGCCCAACGAAAGTCTGATTTTGAAAATCAATCTAATTCATCTGAAGTGGCCGAGTTCCCGACAATGATCTCGTTAGTTTTACTTTGTGCTTTAAGATACTCTCTCAATCAGTTATTCTCCTTAGCGATAACAGGTAAAAAATAAGGGTACGAAGCTAACTATACCCTGCTCTGGCTAATTAGAGTGACCTCGTCGGCCAAAAACACTTTTTCAATTGTGAAGGAACATTTCTTTGAGGACTCATATACTTCTACTTACATTGCACATAAATTTGCCGAAAATACCAGCAGTTTTTAAAATATTTTTGCAATTCTTTAAATGTGTGTTCTAATTGCTCACGATTTGGTCTTATAACAGAAATATTTAAGGTGAGGTGTCGGTCAATCTTGAATTTTACGATGCGAATCATGAATACGGAGAGAATCGATACTAAATGCGATTTAACAGAGAAAACTTTTGAGGTTCCAGATTGGAACCTCAAAGCGGAGGCAGAAATGGAAAATACAAAAGTTGAAAAATCAAGCAATGAATTGATTCCAGTTACAATAGAGAGCAAGGATATTGGAAACCTTGTTTACGTCATAAGAGGGAAACAGGTCATGATAGATAGTGATTTGGCGATGCTCTATCAGGTAGAAACAAAGAATTTGAATAAAGCTGCATCACGTAACTCTGACCGTTTCCCTGAAGATTTTCGTTTTAAGCTGACAAAAGAAGAATTTGATGGCTTGAGGTTCCAATCTGGAACCTCAAATCAAGAACAAGGTGGTCGTGGTGGTCGGCGATATTATCCTTACGCCTATACAGAACAGGGAATAAGTATGCTTGCAAGTGTGCTGCACAGCAAAGTGGCTGTACAGGTGAGCATAAATATAATGAGAACCTTTGTCGAGATGTGGCTAATTTCAATGCACAGTATCCGACATTGGCGGTAAAGAGGACGCAGGTGTTCCATGACAGATTTATCATTCTGGACGGAAAAACAGCGTATCATATAGGGGCATCTGTTAAGGATGCTGGGAAGAAGTGCTTTGGTATTTCACTTCTGGAAGATCCGGGGATGGTAACGGATTTGTTAAATCGGTTGAGGACGGTATAGGCATATGGCAAAGGATGTGGATGTGCCGCTGATGCACGAGAGAAGAACAGGTTATGTGAGCCTGATGACGAAGGAGGATTGGGAGGCAGATCAAAACAAAGTGAATGTTGCGGCCATAGCTGATAAAAAGGCAGAAAGCTGTCAATCATGAATTTTAGGATGCGACTCATATACACGGAGAGAATCTACATTCACGATCACTTGACCAAGTGAATGGGTGCACTTATTATAATGGGGATATGGAGTAGATGAGATGGAAAGTGAAAAGAAACGGATTCAGGTGGTTGCGGCAATCATCTGCAAGGATGGGGAGATTTTTGCTACACAGCGCGGATATGGAGTCTATAAAGACTGGTGGGAATTTCCCGGAGGAAAGATTGAAGCGGGCGAGACGCCTGAGCAGGCGTTAGCCAGAGAGATAAAAGAGGAGCTTGCAGTCGAGATCACAGTTGGAGATCGTCTTACGGCGGTTGAATATGACTATCCGGAATTTCATCTGTCCATGGCCTGTTACTGGTGCAGTGTCGAAAAGGGACATTTGACGCTTCTTGAACATGAGGCTGCCAGATGGCTGCCGCTTCATGATCTGCGGCAGGTGAAGTGGCTGCCTGCGGATATCCAGGTACTCGAAGCGATAGAAAACTTTTTTTGCAGGGAGTGAAAAATAGCCAAGACCTGTATAATGAGATTAAACGATAGAAGGAATCAAATTGATCATCAGGCATATAATGCGTGCCTGGTGAAGGAAGTATCGCTGATATATTTACACAAGGAGGTTTGAACCCATGAAAACAGCAATCCTTTATTATTCCAAACATCATGGAAATACAAAGAAACTACTGGATGCCATCGCGGCAGTGGAGTTTTATAAGAGTTTGAAGTAATTCCTATGATGTTGGAGTTATGAGCAGTTACTTTTAACGCTGTCAAATTTGTTGTTGACTGCCGCTATACATTCATAAACCGTATCCTTGGGCAGCGATACACTTCCGTCTTTGATCTCGATCCATAGCGACAGAGATATTTTTGCTATTTTTAGTCTGGTTTGCTAAAATAACTATGGCGGAGGCTTTTTACCAGCGGATTTATGAATAAAAACATCAGACTGATCTTAACGGATTGCCTGTATGGGCTCCTGATATTGATATTGTATTCTCCCGGGCTGCTGGGTCTGTATCCAAATGACCCCAATATATTAAAAGCCGGGATAAGTATTATTGCCGGAGTTCTGATCTTTGCAGGCATCATCAAGACGAATATCATAGATTTGAGACCCCCAAAACTCATCAGTACAAATAAAAACGTCAGTGTATCTGAATGTATGTCCATGCTGAGAATGTTAAACAGCAGGCTGTTCAAGCACCAGATATCGGATGTGACCGACCAGCTGGAGAGGGCGGATAAATATATGCGCTCCTTTGATGATATATTGTCAGTCAAATTTTCAAAGGGATCTATGAGCTACGACAAATATGCATCCGTCATAGATACGGCGATCCAGTCAGTAATCCGGAATGCGACGCTTCTGGCATCGCGGATACAGATGTTTGATGAAGAGGGGTATTACAAGATACGTTCGCTCATCGATACGGGCGAATACAGGAGGGACGACATCGACGATAAGCTCCAGGAGCAAAAAGACGAGCTGTATCAGGCAAATTATAAGTCTATTATCGACATGGTCAACCTCAACGAGAAGATACTCCTGCAGCTCGACCATTTATCGTCCGAAATATCCTCTATGGACAGCAACGCCCTGGAGCAGGACAACAACGTCATTTTAGAAGAGATAACCACATTGATTCACGATACGCAGTATTACAACTAAACGCCCATTTCATACTAAAGATATTTTTAAAGTAATGAGGAGGAGATTATGCGAAACGGCAAAGCACTAGTCCCGATCATCGGAATCGTAGCCCTGGTGATCATTGTTTTCACGGGCCTTACCATCACCCGTAACCTGGGGAAGTCCGATAAAGCCATAAGCCAGGAGTCGGCTGAAGCCCAGTTGGAAAAGATGGTGCAAAAAGTAGAACCTATCGTGCTGGATCCCGTAAAAGCTCCGGTGGAATACGTTTCTACCGAGGACGACGGCTCCGAGCTTCCCCCTATCGACCCCAACGATGTGGTCGTAAAGGCCAACACTTCTGTATATGCCGAGATCGTATCCTCTCCGGAAAAGGTGGGGAACGGCAGCGATGGCTGGATGAAGGATCTGGCCGAAAAATTCAATTCGGAAGGACATACTATAGACGGTACAAAGATATCCATACAGCTGCGGGATATCACGAGCGGCCTGGCCTACGATTATATCCGTACCGGAGCCTACGTACCCGATGGCTTTACCCCCTCAAATAAGATGTGGATAAGCATGCTAGGTGCCAAAGGCGTCAAAACCACGACGGTGCTTGAAAAAACCGTGGGAAATACCGCCATCCTGGTCATGGAAAAGGAAAAATATAAGGAATTTACCGATAAATACGGCAGTGTGGATATCAAATCCATCGCCCAGGCGACAGAGGCAGGGGAGTTTGTAATGGGATATACCAACCCCTTTACTTCCAGTACCGGTCTTAACTTCCTGGTGAGTACTCTCCAAAGGTACGATGGCAGTAACCCGCTTTCAGATACGGCGGTAAGCGGCTTTACCGAGTTCCAGAAGAACATACCCTTCGTGGCCTACAACACTACCCAAATGAGGAACGCGAATCAGAAGGGCGCCCTTGACGGCTTTATCCTGGAGTCCCAGTATTTTAATAACGATAAATCCATGGAGCGCAATTACGAGGTGGTTCCCTTCGGATACAGACACGATAATCCGCTGGTTATCATAGAGCCCTGCGACGATATTAAGGCGCAGATAATCAAGGAGTTTGCTTCCTATTGCTCTTCGCCCGAGGCCGAAAAATTGGCGGCGCAATATGGCTTTAATACATATGACAGCTATAAAAACGAGTTTGCCGACCTGGACGGAAATACCCTGATAGAGGCCCAGAAGCTCTATAAAGAGGCGAAGGATTCGGGCAAGACTGTCGTGGCAGTCTTCGTTTGCGACGCCTCGGGATCGATGGACGGGGCGCCAATGAACAGCGTCAAGGAAAGCTTGATAAACAGTATGCAGTATATTTCGCCGGATAACTATATCGGCCTTGTAAGCTATAATTCCGATGTATATATCCATGTCCCGCTGGCTAAATTTGACTTAAACCAGCAGTCCTACTTTAAAGGCGGTATACAGGAGATGTACCCCTCCGGTGCTACCGCGACATATGACGGGGTATTGGTTGCCCTGGACATGATCCGTAACGTCAAGGAGACAGTTCCCGATATGAAGCCCATCGTTTTTGTCCTAAGTGACGGAGACACCAACCAGGGATACGGCTTTAACGATATTCAATACGTGGTATCGGGGCTTAAGGTGCCGATATATACCATCAATTATAATTATGACGGCTCCAATGCCTTAAAGAGCCTGTCGGACATTAATGAAGCCGCGTCCATCAATGCGGATACCGATGACGTGGTTTACCAGCTTAAGAACTTATTAAATGCATCTATGTAAGGAGGTTGATAATGGGATTTTCACTGGATTTACCGGACGTTGAAGAAATAAAGGCCAGGACGGCCGAAGAAACGGCGCTGACAACGCAGGAGAGCAGTGCGGTTGACAATCTGATCGTCACACAGGGAGACCAGATATTAAATGTAGACCTGGATGATTTTTCCAATCGCCGGGACATAACCAATGTCATAAATGATTTTGGCAAAGAGGTGATGGTCAAATCCGAGGCGAAAAATCAGATGATGCAAAAAAGGCTTTCCACCTATGGCTCAAGTGCAGAGCTGGCGACTGTGGCAAAGGGCCTGGAGGATCTGGCTATACAGATGAGGGATCTCGACCCCTCCGGAATCGATTTCGTTAAAACGGGGGCTCTGGGGAAACTATTTAATCCCGTAAGGCGGTATTTTGAGAAATATAAAAGTGCAGATCAGGAAATAGCCGGAATCATAGAGTCACTGGACAAAGGACGCAATACGCTTAAGAACGATAACACTACGCTGGAGATCGAAGAGGTCAATATGCGTAACCTCACTAAAGAGCTGAACGTAAAGATCGCCACAGGGGAGCAGCTGGATGCATATCTGACCGGGAAGATCGAAGAAGCCGCCGCCAATGGGGCAGACCCCGATAAGATCAAATTCATCAATGAAGAAGTCCTGTTCCCCCTAAGGCAGCGGATAATAGATTTTCAGTCGCTTCTCGCCGTCAATCAGCAGGGTATCATCGCTATCGAGGTCGTGCGTAAGAATAATAATGAGCTTATGCGGTCGGTGGACAGGGCGAAAACGGTTACAGTAGCCTCTCTTCGCACCGCCGTTATGGTTGCATCAGCCCTGTATGACCAAAAGATAGTATTGGAAAAGGTCAGTAAGCTGAATGAGACTACCAATAACATGATCCTGGCTACATCGAAGATGTTAAAGGAGCAGGGCGTAGAGATACAAAAGCAGGCAACGGAGGCTGGGGTATCGGTAGAGACCCTAAAACAGGCCTTTTCCGATACGTTTGCGGCTCTTGAGGATATCTCCAATTTTAAGCAGCAGGCACTTCCTCTTATGAGAAATACCATTTCAGAGTTTAAGACCCTTACAGAGGAAGGAGAAAGAGAGCTGCAAAGGATAGAGGATACATCGGAAGTTTTTGCGAATTGAATGACTACCTATGCGGCTAAGGATCTTTCAGGATACGTATAATGAATTTCAACTCCTGTGCTCCTTGCGGACGTATAAGGCAGCGGCGCCCACATTAAAAAATGTTGATGATATCCTTAAATGGAATCTCCGTTCCGTTTTCCAGCAGGAGCTTTGAAGCGTTGACGTCTATTTTTCTGATATTTTCCTTTACTTCAACAATTTTTCCGCCGGCCTTATAGTCATCAGAAATAAAATACTGGATAGTTGCCCTTGGCTTTTCGTCAATTATTGAGTAAAGATATTGTAATATCCGGTCGATCCTTTCAATTTCGATGTCGTCGAGTATGGGCTTTTCATCCGTCAGTCTTGCGGTTTCCTTGACAGAATCATCATATCCCGTGAGGGCTGCAAACGGTGAAAACTGCGCGGCCCTGTCGTGTATAGACATATGGGGATGGGTCCTGGAAACGTGATGGGGGAGATTTATGATGTCGTCGTATGTCATAGCCTTAAGCCTTGTGTCCCCCTATCTGCCGGTTTCGGTCAAGCCCCGTTGCGCCCTCCTTCATGTTTGTACCCGTGAATATAGCGTTTTTCCCGTACCTGGACTTGATATCGAGCATTGCCTCCTGAATCGCCCGTTCCTTCTTCAGTTTTTCGGGGTCTTCTCCGAAACCGAAATCCGTAAACAGGTTCATTTGTTCATAGCTCTGCTCCTCCCGGATGACGTGATTGGCGGTCACGGTTATCCTCCGGATGAGAAGCTCTCTATTGATGATACTCTCGTATAATTCCATAGTTCCGCTGATTATCTTCGCCGTGGACGAAGTGTGATCGCCCAGATTAAAGGAACCGTGGGCGGGTTTTGTAACCCTCCGGCCATAGCGGTCCGGTTTGATCTCTCCGGTATATGTCTTAAGATCGCTTTCTCTGTCATACCCTATCTGCAGCACGATCTGGTCAGTGACCAGTTTTTTCTGTACGAGGCTCAATACGAGTTCATCGGCCATTTCCCGGACAATGATGCCTGCTTCATCGCAGGAATAGGGTCTTTGAAGCACCTGTCCGGAGCTTATGGAGTTGTTTTCCGGCGTATAGCTTTTTATATCCTTTATGGTACAGGGCTCCCATCCCCAGGCATGGTCGATCAGGAGCTCCGCATTGATTCCGAACAGCTTATATAAAAGGTCTTCATCATTTATAGAGCATCTCGCAATATCTCCCATGGTATAAAGACCGTGCGAGATGAGCTTTTTTTCATAACCATGACCGACCCGCCAGAAGTCAGTAAGCGGAGTATGCTTCCAGAGCTTTTTTCTGTAGGACATCTCATCCAGCTCTGCAATGCGCACACCGTTTTTGTCCGGCGGCATATGCTTGGCGACTATATCCATGGCAATTTTGGCCAGATAGAGATTAGACCCTATACCGGCGGTGGCCGTTATATTGGTTTCAGCATAAACATCGCTGATCATTTTAAGCGCCAGGGAGTGGGCATCCATCTTGTACGTATTTAAATATGCCGTCGCGTCTATAAACACCTCATCTATCGAATAGACGTGAATGTCCTCGGGGGCGATATATCTCAGATATATTGAGTATATCGCCGTGCTGTACTTTATATAGAGCGCCATACGGGGAACCGCCGTAATAAAGGTGATCTTATCCTTTCTTCCAGCATTGATGGCCCTGACCTTTTGATTGACCTCAAACAACCTTGGCCGTCCCGGTATTCCGAAGGCCTTCAGGGCCGGCGAAACGGCGAGACAGATAGTTTTTTCCGTCCTGCTTTCATCGGCTACGACCAGCTTTGTCGTAAGGGGGTCAAGCCCGCGTTCCACGCACTCCACCGAGGCATAGAAGCTTTTGAGATCTATTGCGATTATGTTTTTCATCTGCTCAGACATTGTCTCATAATGTATCCTTTATTTGGTAAAATTATATCATCATTTATCAGTTTTTTCAGAATCATCACAAAGCATTCACAAAACGTTCACTAATTTTTATTATTATCTGAAATCATTTTTAAAGGATTGAGGAGTGCCTATGAAGGATAAAAAGGAAAAGAGGTACAGGCATGAATGGAAGCATCAGATATCCTATTCGGACCTGATCACCATAAGAATGAGGATGAGCCAGGTCGCAACACCGGATCCCCATGCAGTAGACGGAAAATATCTGATACGGAGCCTGTATTTTGACAATAATAAGGACAAGGCCCTGCGGGAAAAGATAAATGGGGTGAACAGGCGGGAGAAGTTTCGTATAAGATATTACAACCTCGATACCTCTATTATCCATCTTGAAAAGAAAAGCAAGATAAATGGACTGGGAACCAAATACAGCGCCAATCTTACAGCTGAGGAAGCGCAAAGAATAGTCGATGGCGATATCGACTGGATGCTTGAAAGCGGAAGGTCTCTGGTAGAAGAGCTTTATTGCAAGATGCGCTACCAGGGAATGAAGCCGGTGACCATTGTGGATTATACGAGAGAGCCCTTTATATTCGGGCCGGGGAATGTGCGAGTGACCCTCGACTATGATCTACGGACGGGGCTTGGGAGCACGGATTTTTTAAATCCGGACTGTGTGACGATACCGGCGGGAGATGCACCCATTATATTGGAAGTAAAATGGGATGCCTTTCTCCCGGATATAATCAGGGATGCCGTGCAGCTTAAAGGCTGCAGGGTAGGAGCCTTTTCCAAATATGGACAATGCCGGGTATATGGCTGAGGAAGAAAATAAGACAACAATAAAAACAGTTCTAATAAAAAAGGAGAAAAATCATGACATTTAACGACATTTTCAGATCAAGCTTTTTGGAAAACGTTACGAGCGTAAGCCCTTTGGATATGGCATTGGCTATGATACTTGCCTTTGCACTGGGCGTATTTATCTTTCTGGTCTATAAGAAGACCTACTCCGGCGTAATGTATTCGTCGAGCTTCGGCGTGACTCTGGTAGCGCTTACGATGATAACGACCTTCGTGATACTCGCCGTGACCAGCAATGTAGTTCTTTCCCTTGGTATGGTCGGTGCCCTCTCTATCGTTCGTTTCCGTACCGCTATCAAGGAGCCTCTGGATATAGCCTTTCTTTTCTGGGCAATAGCCGCCGGTATCGTTCTGGCAGCGGGACTTATTCCCCTTGCCGTATTCGGCAGTATTGTAATCGGTCTGATAATCCTGTTCTTTGCAAACCGCAAGGAAGCAGCCAATCCATACATTGTTGTTTTGCAGTGTGACGGGGCCGAGAGTGAAAAGAGAGCCTTTGAATTCCTCTCCGGAAAGACGAAGAAATGTGTGGTAAAGAGCAAGACCGCTCGAAAGGGCTCTGTAGAAGTAAACGCAGAGATAAGACTTAATAGCGACGATACGGATTTTATAAATGAGCTGTCAGAGCTTCCCGGCGTAGAAAGCGCGGTTCTGGTTTCATATAACGGAGACTACATGGGATAAGTTGATTTTTCTAATCCGTTAATAATCACCAAATTTCAGGAGATTAGTATGTCTACACACAAATATATTGATCGCATCTGCGTTATCATAACGCTATGCGCTGTGCTGCTTACTGCCGTTTTTGTGAATGGCAGGTCGATAGGTATACAGGCCATAGTTGATGAAGATGCAGAGAGCTATGAGGGAACTCAATATTTTACGGCAAAGGATATGAACGGTACCTGGGATACCGCAGATGCCACACTTATATCGCTGACCGGTGACGGGGCTTCGATACAGGGTGAGGGTGTATATACCTATGACGGGGATGTGTATATCTCCGCTGCCGGACAATATGTGTTATCCGGAAAGCTGGACGACGGAAGCGTTGTGGTCGATGCATATGATTCCTCCAAGGTTTTTCTTCTCTTTGACGGCGTTGATATAAACTGTTCGGACGATGCGGGCTTAAAGGTCGAGCAGGCCGACAAGGTATTCGTAACTCTTGCCGAGGGCTCTGAAAACAGCATAACGAGCGGATCGGAGTATTCTGACGAGGCTTTAAAGGACGAGGTTACGGGAGCGATATTTTCCCATGATGATCTCACGATAAACGGCAGCGGCTCCCTTGTAGTGACAGCCGGTTACAAGCACGGCATAGTCGGAAAGGACGATGTTGTCATTACGGGAGGAACGATCACTGTTTCAGCTCCGGCCGACGGGATACGTGCCAATGACAGTCTCCGCATAATGAATGCCGATATAACGGTAGACGCTAAAGATGACGGTATCTTCATCAATCATGAGGACGGGTACTTTTACATAGAGTCGGGCAGTCTCAATGTTACAAGTGAGGACGATGGCTTTCATTCAGCCGGAGATGTGACCGTTTCAGGCGGAAGTATCACTGTAACCGCTTCCAATGACGGCATACACAGTGATAAGGCATTTTCCATAACGGGCGGCAAGATAGAGATTACCGGGTGCTACGAGGGAATCGAAGCGGTCACGATAGATATAGCCGGAGGAGAAATCATTATTAATTGCGAGGACGACGGACTCAACGCCAACGGCGGCTCGGGCGATATGTTCGGAATGGGCGGCCCTGGCGGAATGGGTGGTCCCGGAGGAATGGGCGGCCCCGGAGGAATGGGTGGTCCCGGCGGCTTCGGAGGTATGCGCGGCGGCTCGGCTTCGGGAAATGCAGTGAGCTCGAATCGTGCCGACATGCAGGGTGGCGGGCCGGATATGGCTTTCTCCGGAGCAGCCCAGGAAAGCAATACAGCTTCGCAGCCTGAGACCAGTGAAAAAAGTATAGGTAGCGTGAGCAGCGACACTGCCGAAGAAGAGGAGACCTACATCCATATAAGCGGAGGCAAGCTTACTATTGTAAATGAATCGGGCCGGGATGCCGACGGGATCGACTCTAATGGCGACCTTATCATAAGCGGCGGCGATATCAGGGTGAGCCTTGTAAATAATGGTAATAACAATGCTTTAGACTATGCCAGTGAATCCGGTGGAGTCGCCGAGATCAGCGGAGGCACGATCATAGCCTGCGGCAGCTATTCCATGGCGGAGCAGTTTGATTCAACCTCCTCACAGGCATCACTGCTGTACACATACAGTGAAGGTGCCGAGGCCGGAACGACTGTCGCCCTTGAAGATACAGATGGAAATATAATACTTTCATATGAAGTACCCCAGTCCTTCTCTTCAATCAACTTGAGCTGTCCTGAGCTTCAGGTGGGCGAGCAATATCTTGTTGTCATAGGGGATAAGGTTGAGGAAATAACTATAGAGGAGATATCCGCTTCATACGGAGACGTGGAAAGCGGCGGCTTTGGCGGAAAAATGAATTTCGGCGGAATGCAGCCAAGAGGTGATTTTGGAGGATTCGGCGGAGGGCCTGGCGGACGTGGCTCAGCTTCCTCAAATGGCGGCGGTTTCATGATGCCCCCCGGGATGGATGTTTCAGGTAACGGCATGATGCACGAACCCCGCGGAATGGAGGGTGTTTCAGGAAACGGTGGGATGCCCGGCGGTGCCCCCATGGGCGGGAATGGAAATTCCGGTGCTGAAGAGAGCGCTGAGGAAGTTCCTCTTGTTACCGGTACCCTTATTACGGATATCAGCTCGGATACATGGGCGACACTGATAGTATCTGTCGCAGCAATAATAGCAGGAATAGGCATAGCGCTGTGGTTTAAGCGCAGACGCAGATTCTAAGATCAATGGACCCGCCGACCGGAATACGGTTATTGAATTTTTGATAAAATTCAATAATATATGGTATATTTACGTCAGGTTAAACATATTATCAAAGGAGGAATATCATGCCGTTTGTCGACACAAAGATCAATGTAAAGGTATCAAAGGAACAGGAAATAGCGCTTAAATCCAAGCTCGGAGAGGCGATAGAGCTCATCCCCGGAAAGAGCGAGAATTGGCTGATGGTAGGAATACAGGACGACTACCATATGTATTTCAGGGGAGATGACAGCCAGCCCATTGCCTTCGTGGAGGTGCGCTGCTTTGGCAGCCCCGATAAAGCTGCGTTCAGAAACATGACGGCCAGGCTGTCGGAGATCTACGGGGAGCTTTTCGGAGTATCCCCGGATCATATGTACGTCAAATATTCTGCCACAATGGATTGGGGCTGGAACGGAGATAACTTCTAGGGCAGCCGGAACGTACTATGAAAAATAACGAAAAAACCAATGTAATGCGGGTCCTGGAGCAGAAGAAGATCCCGTATACGGCCCATACCTATGAGCCGGACGCCACAATGAGCGGCGAGGAAATAGCCGGAATACTCGGCGAGGATCCCGACAGGGTATATAAGACCCTGGTGACTCAGGGGAAGTCGGGACAATACTATGTGTTCGTAGTACCGGTAAAGGCAGAGCTTGAGTTAAAGAAGGCTGCGAAAGCAGCGGGAGAAAAGGCTGTTGCCATGATAAAACAAAAGGAGCTGCTTCCGCTCACAGGCTATGTTCACGGAGGCTGCTCCCCTATAGGAATGAAAAAAGCATTCCCTACATTCATTCATGAATCTGCAAAGGATCAGGAAAAGATATTCGTAAGCGCCGGAAAGGTGGGCTTCCAGATCGAGCTTTCCACCTCGGATCTTGTCAAAGCCGCAGGCTGCGGCTTTGCAGACATCGTCTGATCCGTATCAGGCTGACCGCCAAATAGTATTAATTAACGGGCATCAAATTTCGACCTTCGTGGTACCGCCAAGGAAGGTCGGAAGGGATTTGCCCTCTTTTTTCCACTGATAATATTCTGCTGTAGCCGCAAACATCACATCTCCCGATGAATTCAAAGCAGTTTCCACAGAATCCTGAATTACTCCGATAATAAAGCCTACGCCAACGACCTGTATCGCAATATCCTGGCTTACTCCGAAGAGAGAGCAGGCCATCGGAATAAGCAGGAGAGATCCGCCGGCCACGCCGGAAGCCCCGCACGCGGCAAGGGTAGATATAAAGGCCAGTACGATGGCGGTTGCGAAGGAAACCTTGATGCCGGCCGTATTTGCGGCTGCCAGAGACATGACGGCAATGGTGATCGCGGCACCGTCCATATTTATCGTTGCGCCCAAGGGGATAGAGACTGCATACATTTCCTCATCCATTCCCAGCTTGTTGCAAAGCTCCATATTTACAGGAATATTAGCTGCCGAGCTGCGGGTGAAGAAAGCGGTGATGCCGGATTCTCTTAAGCACCTGAAAACCAGAGGATAGGGGTTTGTCTTAAGTACAATGGCTGCAAGCAGCGGGTCTACTATAAGTGCGACTGCCAGCATACAGCCCACGAGCAGAGCCAGAAGCTTTCCGTAATTGACAAAGATGGAGACTCCGTGTTGGGAAATATTGGTGTAAACGATACCCATTATACCGAAGGGAGCCAGATTGATGATCCAGCGAACCGACTGCTGAGCAATTTTTGCCAAGTCATCCAGCATATGCTTTGTTTCGTTTGAAACAAGGGCTTTGGCTGCAAGCCCAAAAATTACTGCCCATAAGAGAATTCCGATATATCTTCCTTCTACAATGGAGCCTATGGGATTTGAAACCATCTGTAAAAGAAGAGAGGAAAGAACCTCGCCGACCCCGGTGGGAATAGTATCTGCCGTAGCCATCTCGCTTAAAACCAGAGTCTGGGGAAAGAGAAAGCTTCCAACGACAGCGACGAAGGAGGCAAGGAGCGTGCTGGCCAGGTAGAGAGAAATCACCATGCCGAATCTGCTGTCGAGCTTGTCGTTGCCTCTGGCAAGGGATGAAATTACAAGCAGAAATACGAGCACGGGAGCGATCGCCTTCAGGGCCCCGACGAAAATATCGCCCATAAGAGTTATGACCGACAGATCCTTAAAAAGGAGGCCTAAAACAACTCCGATCACAAGTCCTGTGAGAATTCTTAATATGAGACTGGTATTATTATATTTTTCGATTATCTTCATGCGCACTCTCCTTAAAGTTTATAAATTGTTAAAATATTATAACATATTTATTGCCAAAGGCAGAGATTTTATCGTATATATATTATACGGTGCATTCCTACTATACTACTTTTCGTGCATATCGTATTCGGTATCTTCCTCTATCATCTGCAGCATTATATCCGCAAATTCAGGGGAAAACTGTTTTCCCCGCCCCTCTATGATCTCCTTTTTGATCCTGTCCTGAGGGAGATAGCTCCTGTAGCTTCTGGTGGAAGCCATTGTATCGTAGGCGTCCGCTACACCGATTATCCGCGCGATCTCCGGTATCTCATTGCCCTTTAGACCGTCGGGGTAACCCTTGCCGTCGTAGCGCTCGTGGTGCCAGTGTGCTCCTATGGCGAAGTTGGGAATACTTTTTACATTTTTAAGTATCTCCGCACCGATGGTGGGATGGGTCATGATAATGGCATATTCTTCATCAGTAAGCTTATCG
Organism: Lachnospiraceae bacterium; assembly: GCA_017453965.1. Taxonomy (GTDB): domain Bacteria; phylum Bacillota; class Clostridia; order Lachnospirales; family Lachnospiraceae; genus NK4A144. The sequence continues at coordinate 16,986 of JAFTEI010000275.1, read as the reverse complement.
GGCTTATTTAAGATCGCGTCTGAAATACCTATCTTACCGACATCATGCAGAAGTCCGGCAATAAAGACGCTTTGCTGCTCCTCGACCGAGTAGCCGTAGCGCCTTGCAATTTCCATGGAATAGTGAGCAACTCTAAGGGAATGGCCGTTCGTATAGCGGTCTTTTGCGTCTATGGCTCCGGAAAGGGTCTGCACGATCTCTACGACAAGCTCCTCGATCTGCTTTTTCTGCTCAGTGACCTGACGGGTCTTTTTGTCCACCTCTGAGGACAGACTTTTCCTGAGCTTTTCGAGCTCGATTATATTGCGCACACGAAGCTGCAATACCTCCGGTAAAAATGGTTTGCGGATAAAGTCCGCTCCCCCGGCGGAAAGGCATTTCGCCTCGGCCTCAAGGTCGTCATTTGCCGTAAGAAAGACCACAGGGGTACTTTCAAGGTTTTTGAGCTTCCGTATATGAGTTATGGTCTCAAAGCCGTCCATATTGGGCATCCGTACGTCGAGAAGAATGAGGTCTACCCGGTTACTGCCCAGAAAGCTTAGAGCGCTTTCGCCCGAATTCGCAAGATATATGGAATATGCGGGGGAAAGCAGATTTTCGATAAAATGCAGCATTGTCGAATCGTCGTCAATGACAAGGATCCGCACCGCATCGTCCACTGCGGTTCCCAGCAATTCGCGGTTTAAAGCATCGCTTATGCTCCTGATATTGAGGGGCTTTTCAAATTTAGCGGCTATGACCTCCCGGGAAATGATCCCGGAGGCGAGCTCAAGATCTTCGTCGGAGCCCACAAGAAACAGACTCGCGTCGGAAGCGACGGCGTTTTCGCTGAGCTTCGGAAGGAGCCCGGTTATGGACAGGAGCTCCTTATCCAGTATTACAAGCCAAAGTCCGGGAAGGGAGTCGTCAATCTCGGACTTTTCGGACAGGAGCTGTGTTTCCACTAAAATGTCGTCCCGCTCTAACCCGGATTTTATTACATTAAAAATAAAGTGTTCTTTGTAACCTACTAACAGGATTGATTTTTTCATAAGTAATTTGTATCATAATTTATATGTAAAAAGCAAATATAAAGATGTCAGAGACAAAAGGTGCTTTAGCACCTTTCGGATGAAAGATATGGTTATAGAGCTTGCTCTAATTAACCATATCTTTCATCCGAAAAGAGCACGAAGTGCTTTTGTCCCTGACATCATAATAACGGAGATAAACGACAGAGAATCATGGCTCGGAAAAGGAAAAGAAGGAACATCAGTCCTTTAGAGGTGATTGCGGTTATTTTGGCTGTGCTTGTAGTGCTGATCGGCGGGCTTACCGCTTTCATGTTGTTTTCGGGGAATGGGGGCGGATCAGATAATCCCGTAACCAAAAAGATTACCCAGGAGGTATCCAAAAAGGCCGTGGAAAAATATGTTGAGTCTGAAACAGGTACAGATGTCAACATTAAAGAGATAGAAGAATCCATGTCAGAAGAGGATTCTGACACCTTCAACGAAATAGTGGATAAATATTCGGATTCGGGACTGGTCTCCGATGCACTTTCAATATATCAGGAAAATGGCGGAGACCTGAGCGCTACCGCAGCGGAGCTTAAGGATAAGATCGATCCCGAAGACATCGAGACCATAAAGGAGCTCTACGCAAAATACGGCAGCTCCATTCCGCTAGAATGAGCGAAATTTTTATAAACAGTACAAAGTATAAGTTTTCAAATTCTGCATACATTGGATATAATATTTTTATATCACGAAAATAACCTTATAAGGAGGCAGAAATGGCAGTTATAGACAAATTTTTCAAACTTAACGACGGAACACAGATTCCGCAGCTTGGCTTTGGAACCTACAACGAGGAGATGCAGGATAATTATGAGGCTATCAGAACTGCGATAGACTGCGGATACCGCTTTTTTGATACGGCTTCTTTGTACGAAACAGAACGCTGCCTTGGACGCGCGATCAAGGACAGCGGCATCCCGCGGGATGAGTTTATTGTAGAGACAAAGCTTTGGATAGACGAAATGGGTTATGACGGAGCGAAGGCTGCGTTTGAAAAGTCCTTAAAACGACTCGATATGGATTTCGTAGACATATACATGATCCACTGGCCCAGAGAGACCGGAGCTCCCGACGAAGACTGGAAAACGAAGGACAATGAGACCTGGAAGGCAATGGAAGAGCTGGTTAAAGAGGGAAGGGTCGGAAGACTGGGCTTAAGCAATTTCCTTCCGCACCACCTGAAGAACATCATCGATAACTGTTCAATACTTCCGGTAGTGGTCCAGCTTGAGCTTCACCCGGGATATTCCCAGGAGGCTGCCGTGGCTTACGCAAAGGAGCAGAAGGTCCTGCCCATGGCCTGGAGCCCGCTGGGGAGAGGCAGGGAAAATGCTATAATCGGGAACGGTATCCTTCCCAGGTTTGCGGAAAAGTATGGCAAGAGCGTACAGCAGATAAACCTGCGTTTCCTTATTCAGAAGGGAATACTGCCTATACCCAAGGCGACCTCGGAAGAGCATATGAGGGCTAATATGGATATCTTTGATTTTGAGATATCTGAGGAGGATATTTCGCTATTGAGCTGTATGCCGCAGACGACTTGGCTCAGTGAGCATCCCGACTTTGCGATTCCGACTAAAAAGAGTAATCCTGAGAACGTTTAGAAAGGCGACTCAATGATATACCTTGACAATGCCGCGACAACAAGGCTGGATCACCAGGCCGCAGAATATATGACCGCCCTGCTTGCGGAGGAGTACGGCAACCCCTCTTCTGCTTATGCCCTGGGGCGGTCTGCGAAAAATATCGTGGAATCCGCCAGAAGGAGTGCGGCAGACCTTTTCAGGTGTAAAGAGAACGAGATATTTTTTACATCAGGAGGCACAGAGGCCAATAATTGGGCTATTACAGGGGTTTCCCTGCAGTATTGGAGCGAGCATCGCATAAAACGGGGACATATCGTGTCTACCGCTATTGAGCATCAGTCAGTGTTAAATGCCTTGAAGCTCTTTGAGAGAGAAGGGGGAAGCTATACTCTGGTCAAGCCCGACAGCATGGGACGGATCAGCCCGGAATCGATAAAAAAGGCTATCAGAAAGGACACGTTTCTGGTCTCGGTAATAAGTGCCAGCAATGAGATTGGAACCATACAGTCGATAAGAGAGCTCGCCGAGGCAGCCCATGAAAACGGGTGTCTCTTTCATACCGATGGGGTTCAGGCAGCGGGACATATACCCTTAAGTCTGCCCGGGGGAGACGTGGACCTGTTTTCGGCTTCAGCGCATAAAATGTATGGGCCCAAGGGAGTGGGACTGCTGTATATAAAGGACGGGGTCAAGATACAGCCCCTGCTTTACGGAGGTATGCAGGAGAGGGGACGCCGTGCGGGAACGGAAAATGTCACAGCTATCGCGGGCTTCGGTACGGCGCTGGAAAGTGCCAGAATGAATATGGGCGATGAGATAAAGCGGGTAGCTGAGATGTCCGATAAGCTTATAGAGCTGCTGTCCTCTATACCGGGAGTTGAGATAAACGGCTCCGGCCTGGAAGAAAATGAGGATATGTTCGACCTGTTCAATTCGCGTCTGCCAGGTATAGTCAGCGCTACCATAGACGGGGTAAGAGCCGAAGCTCTGGTCATAGCCCTGGATCAAAAGGGGGTATGCGCTTCGACGGGAGCGGCGTGTGCAACCGGAGCTGCGCTGCCCTCACACGTTCTGACGGCAATCGGAAAGAGTAAGGAAGAGGCGGAGAACACCATAAGATTTTCTATCGGAAAATATAACCGTATGGAAGAAATAGAGGAGGCATTTGGGATAATAAAGGAATGTGTTCATCAGATAAGACAGTCGTAGTCGGGATGTCGGGCGGAGTGGATTCGTCCGTCGCTGCCCTTTTGCTGAAGGAGCAGGGATATGATGTGATCGGCGTGACTATGCACATATGGCAGGATGAATCACCGGATAAGATCGCGGCAGAAAATGGATGCTGCGGTCTTTCTGCTGTAGAGGATGCGAGAAGGGTGTCGGAGCTCATCGGAATCCCACACTATGTTATGGATTTTCGAAAAGAATTTCAGGAGAGCGTGATAGACTATTTTACAGATGAATATATACAGGGGAGGACGCCAAATCCCTGTATCGCCTGCAATAGATACGTCAAGTGGGGAGCCCTGCTTAAGCGCTCAAAGCAGATAGGGGCGTCCTTTATCGCAACAGGGCACTATGCCGGAGTGGACAGGCTTGAAAATGGGAGGTATGCGGTAAAGCGTTCAGCCTCACAAAAGGACCAGACCTATGCGCTTTTTAACCTCACCCAGGACGAGCTTGAGCATACCCTCATGCCCTTAAGCGGCTATGAAAAGCCCGACGTCAGAGATATCGCACAAAAAGCTGGCCTCCCGGTTTCCAATAAAAGAGATTCGCAGGAGATCTGCTTTATTCCCGATCATGACCATGCCTCCTTTATCGAGAAGGAGAGGGGAGGCAGCGTCGCCACTCCCGGGAATTTTGTGACCGCGGACGGCAGGGTCCTGGGTCGCCATAAGGGGATCATTCACTATACTATAGGCCAGAGACGAGGCTTAAATCTGCCGATGGGACAGCATATCTACGTCATAGGGATAAGGCCCAAAACAAACGAGGTCGTTTTAGGCTATGGGGACGAGGTCTTTTCGGAGCGCCTCAAGGCCAGGGGGCTCAACTTTATGTCCGTTTCTTCCGATGACTTTCCCACTGGGAGCAGCAGGAGGCTCTGGGGAAAGATCCGCTACAGGCATGAGGGAGAGTGGTGTACTGTCACGAGAACGGGCGAGGATGAGCTTGAGGCAGTATTTGAAAAGCCCGTCAGGGCTGTTACACCCGGACAGGCCGCTGTATTTTACGAGGGTAATTATATTTTCGCCGGAGGAACTATATTTTAAGATCCGGAGATAACGCAGATCAAATATCCTTGTGATGAAAGTGGCTTTTGCCTGAGGCGTAGTCTCCTACGATCTGTCCGCTTCCAAACAGCTTGTACTTATATGTTACCAGCCCCTCCAAGCCGACAGGGCCTCTGGCGTGGAGCTTTCCGGTGCTTATCCCGACCTCTGCGCCGAAGCCGTAGCGATAGCCGTCGGAAAATCTCGTCGAGCAGTTATGATAGACTCCGGCAGAATCCACAAGGTTCATGAAGTATTCGGCAGCTTCGGCGTTTTCCGTCAGAATGCTGTCTGTGTGGTGAGAGCTGTATCTGTTGATGTGCTCTACAGCCTCCTTTACATCCGCCACTAATTTTATCGAGATAATCAGATCTGTATATTCCGTATCAAATTCATCTTCAGCCATTATTTCACAGGAGATCAATTCTGAAACCTCCTCTGTTCCGCGGAGCTTGACGCCGCTGCCTGTCAGAGCCTCTGCTATCTCCGGCAGGGCTTCTTTCGCGATATTCCGGTTTACGAGAAGGGTCTCCACGGCATTGCAGGCGGCGGGGTACTGGATCTTGGCATCGACTATAATGGGAATGGCCTTTTTCATATCGCAGTCTTTGTCCAGATAGATATGGCAGATACCACTGGAATGCCCCATAACGGGGATCTTCGTATTCTCCATTATGTAGCGGACAAACTTGTTTGAGCCCCGGGGGATAAGGAGGTCGATATCTCCGTCACAGGTGAGCAGCTCGTCTATCTCATTATGGAGCTCCGCCTGCAGAAGACAGCCTTCGGGCAGCCCGGCTTTGACGACACTGTCATATATTATCTTAAAGAGGATACGGTTTGTTTCGACAGTTTCCTTCCCGCCCTTTAAAACCGCGCAGTTGCCACTTTTTATGCAGAGCGCGGAGATTTGGACGAGGGCGTCGGGTCTGGCCTCGAAGATGACTCCTATGACGCCTATCGGCACGCTTACCCGTTTGAGGATGAGATTTTCATCCAGCTGTCTGTTGAGGGAAAGCTTTCCCAGGGGGTCCGGAAGCTCTATCAGCTGCTCAATACCCGCGATTCCGTCCCGAAGTTTTCCTTCATCATATTTAAGCCTCTTTTTGACTGCGGCCGCGATGTTGTTTTTTTCGGCGGCATCCATATCCTTTTTGTTCGCCTCGAATATTTCAGCCTTGTGGTCTTCCAGAGCTTTTGCGATCTTCTTTAGAGCTCCGTTTCGTTGGCCGATCGTGGTTGAAGCCAGTATCGGAGCTGCAAGCTTCATATCGTGGGCCGCTTCGCGTATTTTCATTATATATATCCTCCGTTGCGTCGATTTATTTACTCTATTGTGCCCGGTCTTAACATTTTGTATACAATACAGGTTGAAAAACCGTGCAATACACTTTAGAATAGGTTTACTATAATACAACGGAAAAGAATTTAACATACTTAAACATTAAATTTTTGTTTTTTGGAGGAAGCGATGCTTATAGTAAGAAGTCCTTTGAGAATATCCCTTGGAGGCGGAGGCACGGATCTGCCCTCATATTATGAAAAAAATGAAGGATTTCTGATTTCTGCGGCGATCGATAAATATGTCTATATCACATTAAATGAAAATTTCGAGAAGGAGATCCTTATCAAATACTCCAAAATAGAGCATTGTAAACACGCATCCGAAATAAAGCACCCCATTTTCAGGGAGGCCTTTGCCATGCTGGAGCTTAGTGACGATCCGCTCGAGATACAGTCGCTTGCCGACATTCCCGCGGGAACGGGGCTCGGCTCATCCAGCAGCTTTACCACGGCGCTGCTCAAGGCCCTGCATGAATATAAGGGCGATATAGTAAGTACGAGGACGCTTGCGGAGGAGGCCTGTGAGCTGGAGATGCACAGACTGGGAGAGCATATCGGGAAGCAGGACCAGTATATTGCGGCCTATGGCGGAATAACCTGCATGACGTTTAAAAAAGACGGCTATGTATGGGTGGAGCCGCTCAATATCTCAAATGAAATCTTTTATAACCTCGAGGACGGGCTGGTCCTCTTTTTCACGGGCTTTGAACGCTCTGCTTCGTCTATACTGGAGGAGCAGGATAAAAAGACCTCTGCAAACGACAGTGATATGACGAAGAATCTTGACGACGTCAAGCAAATGGGCTATGACAGTAAAGAGGCTCTTGAAAAGGGAGATCTGCACAGATTCGCCGATATAATGAACGTCCACTGGGAGAAGAAGAAAAAGCGTTCAGCCAATATGTCCAACGACAGGATAAACGAATGGTACGACTACGCCAGGCGCAACGGTGCGATGGGTGGGAAGCTCATAGGCGCCGGCGGCGGCGGTTTTTTGATGTTTTATACCGAGGAAAAGGTGCGCTTAAGGGAGGCCATGAGAAAGGCAGGACTCTCCGAGGTGCGTTTCAGATTTGAAAGACAGGGAACAAAGGTGGTTTTCTAATTTTTATGGATAAAGACCGAAGAACAGAGCTTATGGCTCACGCGAAGATAAACCTTTCTCTGGATATAGTGGGAGAACGGGAGGATGGCTACCATCTTTTGAGGATGGTGATGCAGACGCTCAAGCTGGCCGATAAAATTGAGGTAAGCGTAAATGAGTCAGGGCGCATAACGACTTTCACAGACAGCGGGGCCGTGAGCGACGATAAGAGCAATCTGGCCTACAGGGCAGCGGAGCTTTTACTCAAGGAATTCGGCATAGAGGACGGGGTCGATATCAGGATTCAAAAAAATATCCCTGTGGCAGCGGGACTTGCTGGCGGCAGCGCAGATGCGGCAGCCGTATTGAAGGCCGTAAACGAACTTTTTGAGCTCGCCCTTACAGATGAAGAGCTGGCTGAAAGGGGAGTAAGGCTGGGAGCTGATATACCGTACTGCATATACGGCGGGACCATGCTTTCGGAGGGCATAGGCGAGAAGCTGACCCGTCTTAGGGATCTGGAAGTCTTGCCGGTCATACTGGTAAAACCGCCGAAGTCAGTTTCTACCGTCGAGGTATATAAGTCTTACCGGGATGAAAGGGTAAGCCTTCACCCCCAGACTGACGAGCTCGTAAAGGAGATCAACAGCGGCGGCAGCTTTGATGAAGGGAAGCTGGCAAACGTTTTGGAGAGTGTGACCCTGCCAATGGTTCCCGAGATAGAAGAGATCAAGAGAAGCCTTATAGAGCACGGGGCATATTTTAGCATGATGAGCGGAAGCGGCCCGACGGTATTCGGCCTTTTTAAGCAGCAGGATACGGCAGACAGGGCTTTTTCGGCTCTAAAGGCGCAGTATAAAGAAATGACGGTAATATCTACATGTACCTGTAATGTCACGGTCTAGGGGTCCGGGAGACCGGCGGATCGTGACCTTTATTGCTTCCAGGGAGGATCATCGTGAAATCTGAAAAGATGGAAGATCAGGATATCAGTTTTCTTCCGTTAAGAGATGTGGTTTTTGAGCAGCTGAGGACAAAAATAATGCAGGGCGAGCTGGCACCCGGTACCCGGCTTATGGAGATTGGCCTGTCGGAACAGCTCGGGGTCAGCAGGACCCCTGTGAGAGAAGCTATAAGGATGCTTGAAAAAGAGGGGCTTGCCGTCATCCTTCCCAGACGGGGAGCTCATGTTGCGTCTGTTTCTCCAAGGCAGCTTGAGGATATGCTCGAGGTGAGACGTACTCTTGAAACCTTTTCGGTCAACGCGGCCTGCTCCAGAATCAGCCGTGAGCAGATCGAGGAGCTTAAGACCCGCAATGAGAAATACAGAAAGGCGGTCGCTTCAAACGATCCGGTAATAATAGCAAGGGTCGATTATGAATTCCATGCCTGCATTACAAATATAGCGGGAAATGAAAAAATAGCCGGGATACTCTCGGGCCTTAAGGAACAGCTTTTCAGATATACCTATCTCTACGCAAAGTATTGCGACAGTATCGGGCAGTCGGCCATGGAACACGAGATGATCTGTGAAGCCTTTTCAAACGGAGACAATAACAGGGCGGTAGAGATAATTAAAATGCATATAGACCATCAGGAGCTGGTGGTGTATTTACACAGTATAAATGAGCATGTCGAGCGAAAATAATAAAAAAAACGATAAAAATAAGCCGATAGGAGTCTTCGATTCGGGAGTCGGCGGGCTTACGGTCTTCAGAGAGCTTATCAATGAGCTTCCAAGAGAGAGGCTGATCTATTTCGGGGACACGGCGAGGGTCCCCTACGGAAGCAAATCCAAGGAGACTGTAACAAAATATTCGGAGCAGATCGTCCGCTTTTTGATGGAGCAAAATGTCAAGGCCATAGTGGTGGCCTGCAATACGGCAAGTGCAATGGCCCTGGATACGATCGAAAAAGAGATCGATATTCCGATAATAGGAGTCGTCAAGCCCGGCGCCCATACGGCAATAGAGGTGACCGGTGTCAAAAGGATCGGTGTGATCGGAACGGAGGCGACTATAAGCTCCGAAATGTATTCGGAATATATCAGGAGTATAGACTCTTCCATAGAGGTCATTGGAAAGTCCTGTCCCCTCTTCTGCCCCCTGGTCGAGGAAGGGCTGTGGGAGGACCCGGTAACCGAGGAGATCACGAGGCGCTATCTGATAGAGCTGGTGGACACAGGGATAGATACGCTGATATTGGGCTGTACCCATTATCCTCTTATAAAACGCACTATTCAAAGGGTAGTCGGAGAGGATATAACTCTTGTAAATCCCGCCTATGAAACAGCCGTAGAATGTAGAAGAATGCTTAAGGAAAAGGGGCTCTTAAACGAGGAGCCCATCCACATAAGCGAAAATGCCTTTACGTTTTATGTCAGCGATGAGGCGGAAAAATTCAGACGCTTTGCCAATTCCATACTTCCGATGGGTATCCTGGGAGCAAAAAAAATAGATATAGAGAGGTATTGATGACTAAAGATGTAATAGTGACCGTGTCCGGTCTTGACATTGATTCACAGGACGCAGATTCCATAGAGGTCGTTACGACCGGTAAATATTTAAAAAAGGGCGACCACAGCATAGTAAGATTTGAAGAGGTGGTAGAGTCGGTGGGCATCACCAGAAACACCGTAAAATTCGGAGACGACCATGCCGAGGTATCCAGAAGCGGGGCAATGGAGATGTATCTTTATTTCTACCCCGGAAAAAAGACCAGCTCCGATTACAAAACGCCTTACGGAAATATGCTTGTAGGGATAAATACGACGAAATATAAGCTTACGAAGGGCGAGGACGCAATAAATATAGGAATTGGCTATGAGCTGAGCGTCAACCACGAGTTTTTGGCGAATTGCAGCATCAATATCAATATCCGTTCCGCAGGAAATCAGTAGCTTGGCAGGAAATATCCTTATTTCTCGTTGCTTTGAAAGATAACACGTGATAAAATCAACGTGTTTTTTGTAAAGATAATGAGTCAGGGGGCGTATGCGCGAAGTGTGCACTTTGGCGACTAACGGGCTGAATGCCCGTCAAAATGAGTTGGAGGTTAAATTGTGAGACCCGTTACTATAGTTTTATTGTCAATTCTTGTGGTGCTGATAATAGTGCTGGTTGTTCTGTATTTTCTCGGACGCAGGGTACAGAAGAAGCAGGCCGAACAGCAGGAGGCTATCGATGCCGCAAAGCAGATGGTATCCATGCTGGTTATCGATAAAAAGAGGATGAAGCTTAAGGATGCCGGACTGCCCGCGGTCGTGCTGGAAAAGACCCCGAGGCTTATGAGGGGTTCTAAGGTGCCTATCGTCAAGGGAAAGGTTGGCCCGCAGATAATGAGCTTTATCTGTGACGAGAAGATATTTGACCTGGTTCCTGTAAAGAAGGAGGTCAAGGCGGGAGTCAGCGGACTCTATATAGTTGAAGTAAAGGGTATCCGCGGCAGCATTCAGCCCACCGAACCCAAGAAGAAGTCAAAATTTAAGGAATTCAAAGAAAATCTGCAGAAGAAGGCAGGTGCAAAGCCCCTGTAAGGGCTCTATAACAGGTAAGGTGTCCGTTAGTATAGGATACAGGAGGAGAATTATGAAAAAAAGACTGGCTTATTTAGTAACTGCGATGCTTATATTGTCGCTGACGGGATGCGGCGGGGCCGGAGGCGCTGCGAGTACCTCAGGAAATGCGGGGGCTGCCGCTCAAAGCGAGAATGTGACCATGGATACGGCGGACCTTGGCAAGCTGGTAAGGCTTGGTCAGTACAAGGGACTGGAGATATCCGTCAATTCCGCAAAGGTGACCCAGGAGGACATCGATGCCCAGATAGAGACCGCCCTTTCTTCAGAGGCTGAGCAGATAGAGGTTACCAACAGGGCGGTTAAAGACGGGGATATAGTCAATATAGATTACGAAGGCAAGAAGGACGGAGTAGCCTTCGACGGAGGAACCGCACAGGGCTATGATCTGGCGATAGGTTCCGGAACCTTTATCGAGGGCTTTGAGGAAGGGCTTATCGGAGCGAAGCTCGGAGAGACAAGGGATCTAAACCTCACCTTCCCTGAGAACTACGGAGCGCAGGAGCTCGCCGGCCAGGATGTGGTCTTTACCGTCAAGGTCAATTCCATAAAGGAAGAAAAGCTTCCCGAGCTCACCGATGAGCTTGCACAGAAGATAAATCCCGATGTGAAAACGGTGGATGAATTCAAGGCGTATATAAAGGATTCTCTTGAAAAGGCCGCAATAGATGCTTCAAGAAATGCTGCCTATTCCCAGCTTTTAAATATGGTAGATGCATCCTCGGAGATCGTTTCGGGTAACGATATCCCCGCCGGTATTTTAAACGAGGTCATAGAGGCCGAGAAGAGCAGCTTTGAATCCATGATGCAGGCCTATGGCATGGATATCAATACCTATCTTTCTTCCCAGGGCCTTACCGAGGAGCAGTACAACGAGCAGATAAAGGTCTATTCCGAGAGCGTTGCAAGGCAGAAGCTCCTGGTACGCGCCCTTGCGCAGGCTGAAAAGATAGAGGTCAGCGATGCGGACTTAAGCGAGCAGTATGAGAATTATGCTCAGGAATACGGCTATTCCTCAGCCGAGGAGTTTAAGAGTGCCGTTGAAGGGCAGCAGGGAGTGGATACCTTTAAGGAAGCGGTCCTCACCAGAAAGGTAGAGGAGATGCTTTTCGACAACGCGACCATAACCAATCCCGAAGAGGTTATCTGGTGATCACCCCTGAAAAAACAGGAGCGTTATCGTATAAATATAGTATGGAGGAGTAGTAGTATTATGGAATTAACAGAGATCAGAGAGCTGTTTAGAAATACAGATAAATATGTCGATAAGGAAATTACCGTAGGCGGCTGGATACGTTCCAACAGGGATTCCAAAACCTTCGGCTTTATGGTCATAAGCGACGGAACATTTTTTTCTCCGCTGCAGATAGTGTACGGAGACTCGCTTAAGAATTTTCAGGAGCTGGCAAAGCTCAATGTCGGAGCCGCGGTAATCGCCCACGGAAGGCTTGTTGCGACTCCCGATGCAAAGCAGCCCTTTGAGATTCAGGCGGACAGCGTGGAGCTGGAGGGAGATTCGACACCGGATTATCCGCTGCAGAAAAAGCGCCATACCCTTGAGTATCTAAGAACAAAGAGCCATCTGAGGCCCAGGACGAACACCTTTCAGGCAGTATTCAGGGTGCGTTCCCTCCTGGCCTATGCGATACACAAATTTTTCCAGGAGAGGAATTTTATCTATGTACATACTCCTATAATTACGGCCTCAGACGCAGAGGGCGCGGGAGAAATGTTCAGGGTGAGCTCCATGGACCCTGAGAATCCCCCGAGGGACGAAAACGGAAAGGTGGATTATACCAGGGATTTCTTTGGAAAGCAGACCAACCTTACGGTCTCGGGACAGCTTTATGGAGAGACCTATGCCCAGGCGTTTAAGAATATTTACACCTTCGGGCCCACCTTCAGGGCGGAAAATTCCAATACCACCAGACACGCGGCCGAGTTCTGGATGATAGAGCCGGAAATAGCCTTTGCGGACTTAAAGGACGACATGAAGCTGGCAGAGGACATGCTGAAATATATCATCAAATATGTTCTGGACAACGCGCCCGAGGAGATGAATTTCTTTAACCAGTTTATGGATAAGGGTCTGCTGGAGAGGCTTGAGCACGTCATAAGCTCTGATTTCGGCCATGTGACCTACACGGAAGCCATAGAGCTTTTAGAGAAAAATAACGATAATTTTGAGTATAAGGTTTCCTGGGGAGTGGATCTGCAGACCGAACACGAGAGGTATCTCACGGAGCAGCTCTTCAAAAAGCCCCTGTTTGTAACGGATTACCCCAAGGAGATCAAGGCCTTTTACATGAAGCAAAATCCCGATGGGAAGACAGTTGCGGCTATGGACTGCCTTGTGCCGGGCATAGGCGAGATAATCGGAGGCTCTGAAAGAGAGGGAGACTACGATAAGCTTATGACCAGGATAAAAGAGCTTGGCATGAACGAGGAGGAGTATGACTTCTATATGGACCTTCGTAAATTCGGGACGACCCGTCATGCGGGCTTTGGCCTTGGCTTTGAGAGAGCGGTGATGTATATCACCGGAATGGAAAATATCAGGGATGTTATACCTTATCCCCGTACGGTAGGGAATTGCGACCTTTAAACCGGAGAGTGAGAGCTTGAAGAGATTTATTTGTTCGGCATTAATATTTATACTTACTGCTTCGATGACGGTCTCTGCGTATGCGGCCAAGTCGAAAACGGAGATCAACAGGGAAAAGGCCAAGTCTGAGGAGGCTCTGAAGGAGGCTCAGTCAGAGGTAAGCGCGGCCAAGGAGGATGTGGAGGCGGCTCAGGCAGAGATGGCCCAGACGGAGGAGCAGCTTACCTCGATCATTTCCGCGATACAAATTATCGAAGGGGAAATGGATGCGAAGGCGGTTGAGATAGAGCAGGCCAAAAAGGACTACGAGGCCGCCAAGGAAAGGGAAGACGGGCTATATGACGATATGTGTCAGAGGATCCGTTATATATATGAAAACGGAGACAGCTCCCAGACCTATCTGAAGATCTTTCTGGAATCCAAGGATATGGCGGACTTTTTAAACAAGCAGAAATATACCAGCCAGCTTTACGAATTTGATAAAAAGCTTTTGGAGGAATATCGTGAGGCCAAGGATGAGGTATATGAGCGTGAGCTTGCCCTTCAGACGGATCTGGATGAACTGGACGAGGAAAGAGACACCTATGAGGAACAGCAGAAGGAGCTGGAAAAGATCATAGATGAGCAGCGCGGCAAGATAGAGAATTTCGAAGGGGTATTGAGCTCTGCCAGGAACAAGGCCTCCGAGTATAAAAAGAAGATAAATGAGCAGAATGCTGAGATAAGAAAAATAGAACAGGAAGAAGCCGCCAGGAAGAAGGCCGAAGAAGAAGCACGTAAGAAGGCTGAGGAGGAGGCTGCAAAGAAAAAAGCCGAGGAAGAGAAACAGAAACAGGAGCAGCAGCAGCAGAGTGAAGAGGCCGAGCAGGAAGCCGGAGAGAGTGAAGAAGAGGAAGAGAGCTCTGAGAGCTCAGGCGGAGGCGGTACCGGAAGTGAGGTCGCGGCCTATGCCCAGCAGTTCATCGGAAATCCTTATGTTTCCGGAGGTACTTCGCTTACGGACGGGTGTGATTGCTCCGGCTTTACCTTCTCTGTATATAAGCACTTCGGATACAGCATCCCCAGAACCTCATGGGAGCAGCAGTCCTGCGGAAGGGGCGTGTCCTATTCGGAGGCTCAGCCCGGGGACATTATGTGCTATGCAGGGCATGTGGGAATTTATATAGGCAACGGAATGATAGTCCACGCCAGCACACCGGCCACGGGCATCAAAGTAACTCCCGCAACCTACAGAGAGATACTGGCCGTAAGACGTGTGGTCTGATATATCGGGGAAACGCTGGTCAGAGCCTTTTATCAGACGTTGCCAAGGTAGACGTGGTTAAGATATTTTGAGGCAATTTCAGCAAGCTTTTTCATAAGCGGGACAGAGGTAGGCGCTCTGTCCCGCATTTTATACTGCGGAAAATAGCGGGTTATATGCAGGGGGATATCTGCGTCGATGGAGGCGATCCACCTCGCTTCCGCCTCCATATCCTCCTCGGAATCGTTCATGCCGGGAACGATAAGGGAGGTGACCTCCACATGGCATGAACGGGAGGATGCCTCGATAAAGCTCATTACGAGGCCGAGGTCTCCGCCGTAGGCTTTATATATCTCGTCCCTGAAGCCCTTAAGGTCTATATTCATGGCATCCATATAGGGAAGAATCTCGCTTAAGACCTCCGCTGACGCCTCTCCATTGCTGACCAGTACATTGTACTTGCCGATATCGTGGATCAGCTTCGCGCAGTCGCGCACAAACTCATAGCATATCAGGGGCTCATTGTATGTATATGCCAGCCCGATAGAATCTCTCTCATTTCTGACGATCTCGCAAAGCTTCTCGGGAGTTGTCCTTCGTGCATAGGTTTCCTCCGCGGAGTGGACCTGTGAAATATCGTGATTTTGACAGAAGGGACAGCGCAGATTGCAGCCGTAGCTTCCTATCGAAAGGATATAACTGCCCGGGTGAAAATTTTTTATCGGCTTTTTTTCGATGGGATCGAGCGCAAGGGCTGTTATATAGCCGTAATTGTCGGGGGAAATGCCCCCGTTACGCATTGTCCGGACGCCGCATGCTCCGGTCTGTCCCTCCGAGAGGGAGCAGGCGTTCATACAGACCTTGCATTTTTGGGCTCCACCGTTCTCATTCATATGTGCCTTACCACCTCAAAGCGCTTGAGGGTTATGGGTTCGTCCGGAGATATTCCCGCCTTCTGACAGGCTATGGCGATCTGTTCGTCCACGGTATCGACTCCGTCGAGGTCAGGCAGCAGGAGGCCGCGGCGCATCCCGTTTTGCACGATGACGCCGTAGCGTTTGACATCGAGCTCCGCCGGGGAGGAAATATCTTCCGCGTCGCCTAAAACATCCACATTTATCTCGAGATCCGGCAGCTCGTCCACAGTGATAGGCTTAAATCTGGGGTCCTCAGTAGAGGCGCTGATGGCATTGTGAATTATTTCAGAGGCGAGATTTGCCCGGGTGGCGCTTATGGTCCCGATACAGCCCCGCAGCAGGCCATTTTCATGAATAGATACAAAGGCACCGGCACGTCTGTTTAACAGCTCCTCGGGTGTGTCCTCCGGAACGTCGGGTATCATTCCGTTGGATATACAGGCTTCTATGGTATATTGCGCCAGGGCTACGTAAGGGTCCTTTGAGCGGGGTATGGTGTGGTTATTGTGCATGGGTTCCTCCTGACCGTCATTGAGACTGTGGTATATTCCGAAGCCATAGCCTACGCCGGTAATGCTCTCGTGTGAAAGTGTTTTCTGGTCGTGCTTCACGTTATGGAAGGCGCCGGCCATGATTATAAATGAACGGTGGCCGCATTCCTGGCTCTTTTCCAGAAGCTCCTCGTCGAAGGTCAGAAGCTCCTCGAAGGCGCCTCTGCTCATTACCTCCATGAGCTTTTCGTCGTAGACGGGACCCTCCGGGCTGAAACCGTAAGGGCCGGTCTCCTTCTGGCAGTGGGACAGGTCTCCGCTGGCGATAAAGACGGCTTTTCTTCCAAGCTGATTCACGGCCTGGGCTATGATACGTCCGAAGGAATAGTGGGCGTCCGGGGACAGACCCGACAGACCTATGCGGACGAGCTTGTAATTTGTGTAATACTTATTTACGAAATAGAGCGGGACCATCGTGCCGTGATCCAGGACGGGTGAGCGCTCACCCATTGTCCCGGCGGGAAATCCGGTTTTGTCACAAAGAGACGTGATCCTTTTGACCAGCTCCTCATCATAATCCACACAGATCTCCACATTGCCCGCGCCGAATCTGGAAAAATCGCCTACTGCCGCGCGCCCGGGAGAAATATGGAAATAGTCTCCGTACAGTATCTGGTGCGGAGAGGACAGGAGGATCGTATCCGGCTTCAAAGCGGCGATGTCTCTTGCCACCTCGTCATAGGATTTCATGGTTCCGGGAATGATATCAATATCTCTGCCGCCCACCTCGGGAACCGCCATCGGCGGG